>JBBJOU010000017.1:0-14243 GCA_037724305.1 Acidimicrobiales bacterium | reverse complement strand
TCGCCGCGGCCGCATCGCCAGGCACGCGCGACTGTGACATGACTCGCTCCGCAGGCTCCGCTCGGGCGGCAGCGCGTAGCGGCTCGCGGCGTCGGCCTTCGCCCCCTTCTCCCGGCGGTGCGGGGGCCGGGGGCGGCGCCGTCAGCCGGCCGGGGGCGGCCCGGCGGGCGGGGGGCGGGGCCGTCAGGGGGGTGGAACGGGGCGGACGAGGGGGGGCCGGGGCCGTCACCGGGCGGGACGGGCCCGGCGGGGAGCGGAAACCGACCGGCCCCCGCCAACGGGGAGCACCCGGGCGAGGTGGTTCCAGGAGCAGTTGGGGCACACCTCGACCACGTAGGCGGCCAGCTCGTCGGTGCGTGTGCTCAGGGCCCGCATCTCCGCCCGGGTCGTCACGCAGCGACCGTAGGGCGGGAGACGCGGCCCGAACACATAGGTGACGAGGACGACCTTCGCCTCCTCGCAGATCGGGCACTCGAGCCGGGTGGGCTCGCCGACCTCGCGGGCGGCCCGCACCAGCTCGGGGTGGGCGTCACACACCTCGTCGCGATCGAGGCGCTTCTTGCGGTAGTCGGCGACGATCGACATCCGCAGCAGCCGGTAGTCGACCGCGCCGGCAGCATCGACACCGACCCCTCGTATGGCCTCCGGCCGGAACCCCATGGCGAGAGCGTACCGAGAACCGAGCGCGGGCTGCGGTCCGACGGTCCGCTACCGGTACAGCGTCGCCAGCTCGGTCACCAGCGGGGGGATGACGGCGGCGTTGGGGGTAGCGGTCGGGGTGCTGAAGAACGGGCGACGGGCGCCGACGGCGGTGACGATCACGAGGCCCTCCCCGTAGGCGGCGGCGTCGACCGAGGCCCACGGGACGGGCGCCGCCCGCCGCCCGGGCGGCGTGGCCCCGGTGGCGTCGACCCGCAGACCGGCGACCTCAGCCGCCCCGCCGGCCCGCACGGCGGCGACCGCTTCGGCGACGAGGCGGCGCACCACTGTCTGCTCGAGCACGCCCAGCAACCACGCGTACACCGCCTCGAAGGCCTCCCGGGCCTCGGTGGCGGTGATGTTGAGCTTGAGCTTCGCCTTGCCCGTGGCGGTGGTGAGCTCGAGCGTCCAGGTACCCGACGTCAGGGGCCCCACCGCCGCCTTCTGTCGCACGACCTTGAACGAGATCGAGGTGACCTCGGCGAAGGCCACCACGTCGTCGCCGACCGCGAGGCGATCGGGGGCCACGGCCAGGCGCACAGTGCGCATCGAGCCGCCGAACGTGCCGGCCAGGACCCACGGTGGCTCCACCGGTTCGACCCCCCGCACATCGGGTGGTGGCATCAGCACCGGGGCCGACCGGCCGGTGGGAGCGGAGCCGGCGATCGGGGCCGGGCCCGCCGCCACGGGAGGCGGTGACGAGGCGGCGATGCGGTCGGGGCCCCGGCCCGGGGCCGTCGGGGCGGTGGCGGGAGGACGAGGCGCGCCCCGCGCCAGCCCCCATTCCCCGAGCGAGCGGTGCAGGGCGTCGCCGTCGACGGGGCGCTCGACGGCCAGGTCGACCCACTGCTCGAGGGGCACGGCGTTGCCGGCGGCGTCGACCACGGCGACGCCGGCGGCCCACGACATCCGCCACCCCCAACCGCAGCGCTCCACCCCGGCGACGGCCAGCGTCGCCCGGGTGGCAGCGCGCAGCATTCGGCGCTCGGCGCCATCGTCGACGGGGCGACCGGCGCCCACGGCCACCAGGGAGCCGACCAGCTCACGAGGTCGACCGACCACCAGGTCGACGATCTCGTGGGGGCCGAGCTGGGCGGGCGGGACCTCGGGGGCGACGCGGTGGGCAGCCTCGAGGACCAGGGCCGCCTCCCGCTCCTGGATCGGGCCGATGACCACCGGTCCGAAGTCGGCCCACGCCACGCTGGCGAGATCGGCGCCGCCGACGGCCCCCAGCCACGTCGCCCCGACGGCGGCCTCGACGCCGTCGGGATCAACGAGCAGGCTGCGGCTGGCGCGCCCGTCCGGGGCGGCGGGGCCGGCCGGCACGGCGGCCAGGCGGGCCAGGCGCTCGCCGAGGGCCGGGTGCGAGTCGAACGGGTCGGGAGGGAGGGCGGAGAGGTCGGTGGCGTGGGCGCTGGCCGCCGCCGCGTGGACCGGTTCCGCCAGGAACCGGCGGAAGCCGGCGATGACCGACGACGGCGCCCGTCCGGCGCGCAACGCCGGAGCGACGAAGCTGGCCACGTAGTCTTGGTGGGCTTCACCGGCGGCGTGCGCCGCCCGCAGGGCGTCGGCGGTGGCGCCGGGACCGGCCACCCGGGCGGCGGCGAGATCGGCGGCCACCTCCTGCCGGCGGCGGATCCCGCTGGTGACCCGCCAGTAGTAGTGGCCGTAGGCCGCGAACAGGCCGCCGACGAACCCGCCACCCTGGTGCTCGACGATCCGCCCGATCGAGGCCGACCCCCGGTAGATGATCCCGCCGAGGCGGGTGTCGCCGCCGGTGTAGTGGCCGAGCTCGTGGGCGATCACGCTGCGGAGCTGGCCCACGTCGAGCACCGCGAGCAGCGGCATCCCGATGGCCAGCACCCGCTTGCCGGGCAGCAGCCCCAGGAAGCGCCCGGTCTGGAACACGTAGGCGTTGACGTCGCCGATCAGGAAGATGCGGTCGGGCGGCGGGGTACCCATGGCGACGGCCACCTCGGCGACGAGGGCGGCGAGCGGTGGCTGCGTCCGGGCGTCGACCTCGACCCCGTCGGCCACGTCGGTGGTGCGGCGTTCGATGAAGAAGAGGCTGCGGACCAGCCCGATGGCCACCGCCACGGTGCCGACGATCAGCGCCGGATAGATCCGATCGGCGCCCCGCCCGACGGCGACGTTGAGGGCCACACCGGCCACCACCACGGCGATGGCCAGCAGGTAGAGGCCGGCGAGGAGGGCGATGCCGACCACCGCCCGACCGCGGAGCGACGGGCCGCCGGTGTCCGGCGCGATCGGCGCCAGCGCGGGCGCCGGGGGCAGGACCAGGAGGGGGCGCTCGAAGGCGGGGGGCAGCGGCGACATGGGAGCGGTGGTCCCGATCGTGCCACGGACTGCGGTTGACGTTGACGACGCCGGATCGTAGGGTTCGGTCGATACATCGATCCGATACATCAGACCGATGCATCAAAACCCCCAGTCCCTCGACCGAGGAAGGCCCACCCGTTGCTCGACCTCGCCGTCCTCGGCCTCCTGGCCGACGCCGACCGTCACGGCTACGAGCTGCGCAAGCAGCTCATCGAGCTGTTCGGGGCCCGCCGGGCCATGTCGTTCGGGTCGCTCTACCCGGCACTCGCCCGCCTCGAGCAGGCCGGCCTGGTCAAGGCCGTCACCGCGTCGGTGGCCCGACCGGCACCCGCCCCGGTGCCGTCATCGGGCTCCCTCGCCGGCGAGCTCGCCGCCCTCCGGGCCCGTCGGACGGCGGCGAAGGCCACCGCCGGCGAGCGCAGCTCACGGGGGGGCCGGGAGCGCAAGGTCTACGGCATCACCGACGCCGGCCGCGCCCGCCTGGTGGCACTCCTCGACGAGCCGGCCGGCGACGATCGCACGTTCGCCGTCCAGGTCGCCTTCTGCCGCCACCTCGAACCCGACCGCCGCGTCGTCTTGTTCGAGCGGCGCCGCGCGGAGCTGACCGAACGCCTGGCCGAGCGAGCCCGTGCCGACCACGCCCGGGGCTCCCGCCTCGACCACTACCGCCGCGCCCTGCGCGACCACGACACCCGCGCCCTGACCAACGACCTGCACTGGCTCGACGAGCTGCTCGAGCTCGAACGAGCGACCATCCCCCAGGAGGACACCCCATGAGCACGGACACCACGAAGTCGATCAAGCTGGCCATCGCCGGCATGGGCAACTGCGCCAGCGCGCTGGTCCAGGGCATCCACTACTACGCCGACGCCGATCCCGACGACCTGGTCCCCGGGCTCATGCACGTCGACCTCGGCGGCTACCACGTCGGGGCCATCGACCTCGTCGCCGCCTTCGACGTCGACGCCACCAAGGTCGGCCTCGACGCCTCCAAGGCCCTCGTCGCCGACATCAACAACACCATCATCTTCTGCGAGGTCCCCCACCTCGGCGTCGAGGTCCAGCGGGGCCCGACCCTCGACGGCTTCGGCGAGTTCTACCGCCAGGTCGCCGAGGAGTCCGCCGCCGAGCCCGTCGATGTCGCCCAGGCCCTACGCGACTCGGGCGCCGAGGTGCTGGTGTCCTACCTCCCGGTCGGTTCTGAGGCGGCCCAGCGCCACTACGCCCAGGCGTGCCTCGACGCCGGCGTGGCCTTTGTCAACGCCATTCCCGTGTTCATCGCCTCCGACCCGGCGTGGGCGGCCAAGTTCACCGCCGCCGGCCTGCCGATCATCGGCGACGACATCAAGAGCCAGGTCGGGGCCACCATCGTGCACCGCACCCTCGCCCGTCTGTTCGAGGACCGCGGCACGACCATCGACCACACCTACCAGCTGAACTTCGGTGGGAACATGGACTTCATGAACATGCTGGAGCGCAGCCGGCTGAAGTCGAAGAAGGTGTCGAAGACCCAGTCGGTCACCTCCCAGATCGACCAGGGCATCGGCGCCGGCGACGTCCACATCGGCCCGTCGGACCACGTGCCGTGGCTCGACGACCGCAAGTGGGCGTTCATCCGCCTCGAGGGCCGCAACTTCGGCGACGTCCCGCTCATGGTGGAGCTCAAGCTCGAGGTCCACGACTCGCCCAACTCGGCGGGCGTGATCATCGACGCCGTGCGCTGCGCCAAGATCGGCCTCGACCGGGGCATGGGCGGCCCGCTCCACGGCCCGTCGGCCTACTTCATGAAGTCGCCGCCGGTGCAGCACCGCGACGAGGAGGCCCGGGAGCTCGTGGAGGCCTACGCCCGCCTCGACGACGATCTTCTCTAGCGCGAGGGCCAGCCGCCTCAGCAACCCTCGATGACCACAGCCACGGCCCGGTGGTCGCTCACGCCGAGGGCGTGGACGGTCGCCGGGCCGGGTCGCGCTCCCGGCGGGAGGTCGCGGACGATCACGTGGTCGATGGCCGCCGTCGGATTCGGGGCCGGGAAGGCGAGCGGGACGTCGACGGCGGCCCACCCCGGCGCGCCGGCCACCACGCCTGCCACCGCCGGTGGGCGCAGGTTCGCGTCGAGGAGCAGCACCGCCGGGCGACCGGCGGCGAGGTCGGCCACGACCCCCAGCGCCGCGACCAACTGGGGCGCCGCCTCGCCGGGGCGGACGCCGAGGTGGGCGGCGGCCACCACCACCGGTCGGGTCACGCCCCGCTCGGGCTCGATCATCGCCGCCACCAGCCCGCGATGGTCGGGGCGGCGCTTCGGCCACGACCGCCGCCAGGTTGGTCGGGGCAGGCGGGACACGGCCGGGGAACCGACGAGGGCGCCCCGTACCAGGAGGGCGTTGCCGTAGGTACCGCCGAGGAACGGGTGCACGGCGCCGTCGACGGCGACCAGGCCGGTGGCGGCCGCCACCGCCGCCAGCAGGTCGGCGCCGTGCACCCGCGCCGTCCCCCGGTCGACCTCCTGGAGGGCGAGCACGTCGGCGTCGAGGCCGGCGCAGGCGGCGGCCAACGCCTCGGGGTCGGGGTCGCCGCCGGCGGTGGGCCGGGCGTGCTGCACGTTCCAGGTCACCACCCGCAGAGCCACGCCTGTCAGTCCACCACGGCCGGCGAGCCCCGCCGCCGGCGGGTCGGCCGGTGGGCGACGGCGGGGTCGGGCAGACTGGTCCAGCCATGACCGATGCCGCTTCTCATGCCGCCGCCCCGTCGGGTCTGACGTCGCGGTCGTTCACGGCCTGGCCGGCGGGGGCCGACCTGTCCCTCGACGTCGTCCACTACGGCCCCGATCTCCCCACCGAGGCCGACCTCCGCCTCCTCGGTCGCCTCGAGGGGAAACGGGTGCTCGAGCTCGGCTGCGGCGGTGGCCCCACCGCGGTGGCCCTGGCCAAGGCCGGCGCCAAGGTCATCGCCGTCGACAGCTCCGCCGATCAACTCGGCCACGCCCGGCGTCTGGCCGAGCGCGAAGCGGTCAACGTCGAGCTCCATCACGGCGACTTCGCCGACCTCGCCTGGGTGCGGGCCGACACCATCGACGCCGTCGTGTCCATCTACGCCCTCGGCATGGTGGCCGACGTCGGCCGCGTGTTCCGCCAGGTCCACCGGGTCCTGCGGCCCGAGGGGCCGATCGTGATCGCCATCCCCCACCCGGCATGGCGCGCCCTCGACCCCGGCGATGCGGCGGCGGCGCCGAGCGCCGGCCCCCCGACCATGCGCCGCCCCTACTTCGACCGGTCGCCCCGGGCCTGGACCGAGGGCGGCGAGTCCGGTCACGATTACCCCCTCACCGTCGCCGACCTCTTCACCGCCCTCACCCGCGCCAACTTCGCCGTCGACACCGTGCTCGAGCCCGAACCCGTCCCCACCGCCAGCCACAGCCGCTGGTGGCGTGACGCCATGACCTGGATCCCCTCCACCCTGATCGTCAGGGCCCGCAAGCAGGGGATCTGACAGGCTCACGTTCCACGGGTTGGGCTGGCGCTCCGACCACCCGACATCTCGAGTTGGGGCTGGCGCTCGCCGAAGCCCCAGCCGCCGGGGAACGGGAACGCCACGCGCCAGCCCCCGAACCACAAGTCGCGAACGCCACGCGCCAGTCGCGCCGCCGTCGCCTCAGCCCGTCGGTCCGGCCGCCTCCGACTGCGCCGCCCACCACTCGTCGAGGGCGGCACCGGCGGCGTCCTCGCCGAGCGGGCCTTCCTCCAGGCGGAGCTCGAGCAGGAACGCCAGCGCCCGGCCGACGAGGGGGCCGGGGCCCGTGCCGAGGCGGGCCATGACGGCGGCGCCGTCGAGGTCGGGGCGGATGCGGCCCAGCTCCTCCTGCTCGCGCAGGGCGGCGATGCGGGCCACCAGGCCGTCCATGCGTCGCGCCAGCAGGCGGGCCTTGCGCTCGTTGCGGGTGGTGCAGTCGCAGCGGGTCAGCTCGATGAGCTCGTCGAGCAGCGGGCCGGCGTCGCGCACGAAGCGGCGCACGGCGGCGTCGGTCCAGCCGCCGTCGCCCTCGCCGTAGCCGTGGAACCGGAGGTGCAGCTCCACCAGGCGGCTGACGGCGTCGACCTCCGCCGCCGGGTAGCGCAGGGCCTGCATGCGGTCGCGCGCCATGCGGGCACCGACCACCTCGTGGTGGTGGAAGGTGACGCCCTTGGGGCCGTAGCCCCGGGTCTTGGGCTTGGCGATGTCGTGGAGCAGGGCGGCGAGGCGGGTGCGACCGTTGGGCTCGCCGACGGGCGTGCGGGGGGCGACGTTGCCGACGACGGCGATGGTGTGGCTGAGCACGTCCTTGTGGCGGTGGATGGGGTCCTGCTCGAGGCGCATCCCCGGGATCTCGGGCAGGAACTGCTGGAACAGCCCGGTGTCGGTGCAGAACCACAGCCCGGGCGCCGGGTCGTCGACCACCAGGAGCTTCGACAGCTCGTCGCGGATGCGCTCGGCCGACACGATCTCGAGGCGGTCGGCGAGGCGGGTCACGGCCTCGACCAGCTCCGGGTCGGGGGCGAGGCCGTAGCCGGCGATGAAGCGGGCCGCCCGCAGCATGCGCAGGGGGTCGTCGGTGAAGGCGGTGTCGGGGTCGAGGGGGGTGCGCAACCGGTGGTGGACGAGGAGGTCGGTCACGCCGTCGAAGGGGTCGACGAGGGTGGGCTCGTCGGTGTCGAGCGTCAGCGCCATGGCGTTGACGGTGAAGTCGCGGCGGGACAGGTCGGCCTCGACGGCGTCGCTGAAGGTGACGTCGGGCTTGCGGGAGTCGGGCGAGTAGGCCTCGGCCCGATGGGTGGTGATCTCCCACTGGCGGTCGCCGCGGGTGGCGCCGATGGTGCCGAAGCGGGCGCCCTGGTCCCAGATGGCGTCGGCCCACCCGCCGAGCAGGGCCTTGGTCTGCTCGGGGCGGGCGTCGGTGGTCAGGTCGAGGTCGGGCCGTTCGAGGCTCCGCCCGGCCAACAGGTCGCGCACGATCCCGCCGACCAGGTACACCCGGTGCCCGGCGGCGGCGAAGCGCTCGGCCAGGGGCCGGCACTCGTCGAGGACGGGGCGCACCCGTTCAGGGATCTCCACGGTGCGGAGGCTAGGGGGTCCGCCCCTCGGTCGGCCGCCCCGTTGCGGCAGTGGTCAGCCGACGGGCGTGGGCGCGGCGCCGGCGCCGACAGCCAGCTCCAGGCCGGCGGCGTCGGTGGCCAGTGCGGCCGCGTCGCGCATGGCGATCATGCCCTCGCGGGCGAGGAGCACCAGGGCCCGGTCGAGGGTCTGCATGCCGTTGTACTCGCCCTCCTCGGCCAGACGCACCAGGTCGCCGAGGCGGTCCTGGGCCACCGCCGCGGCGATCTTGGGCGTGCCCACGACCACCTCGACCGCCGCCACCCGACCCCGGCCGTCGGCCCGCTCGACCAGACGCTGGGCCAGCACCCCGCGCAGGATGCGCGACAGGCCGGCCCGGGCCCGTTCCCGTTCGTGCTCGCCGTGGGCGGCGATGACGCCGGCCAGCGCCTCGGTGGCGGTGGTGCCGGGCACGACGCCGATCACGAGGGCCCCACCCTCGGCGGCGGCCAGGGCGGCGCGGACCGTCGAGGGGGCGCTGAGGTCACCGACGGCCACCACGTCGGCGCCGATGTGGCCGGCCCGGGCCACTGCGGCGGGGGCGTCGGGGGCGTCGGCACCGACCTCGCGCTGGCTCACCAGGGCCAGACGGTCGGCGTGGAGGTGCTCGACCGGCGACTCCACGGTCACGATGTGGCAGGGACGGGTGCGGTTCACGTGGTCGATGAGGGCGTGCAGGGTGGTGGTGCGACCGGAACCCGCGGGGCCACACACCAGGACGAGCCCTCGGCCGGGGTCCACCAGGCGGGTCGAGCCGACGGGCAGGCCGAGCTCCTCCAGCGGCGGCGGGGCGGCGGCCACCCGGCGCACGGCGAGGGCGGTCGATCCCCGCTGGCGGTAGGCGGTGATGCGGAAGCGGCCCAGGCCGGCGACGCCCCGGGCCAGCTCGACCTCACCCTCGGACTCGAGGCGGGCCCGCTGGTCGGGCGGGAGGGCGGCGGCGGCCAACGCGGCGCAGTCGGCGGCGGCGAGCGCCGGGCCGGGCATCGCCACCAACTGGCCGTCGACGCGGACGTGGGGCGGGGCACCCGGTTTCAGGTGCAGGTCCGAACCCCCGGCGGCCACGAGCGCACGGAGGAGCGAATCGAGGTCCACGGTCCCTTCTCTTCGGCCGGATCGGCCGGCCCTTGAGCCTCTGGCCCTTCGAGGCGGTACCGGCGCGGCCTCCGGCGAGCGGCGTCAGCCCTGCTCGGCGAGCCGGGAGCGCACGAGGCGCGCCGCCGCCACGACGTCGCGGCCAGGCCCGCCGCTGGTGGGGGGCTCGGGGGCCAGGTCGGCGCCGGCGAGGGCGCCGACGCACGCCTGCGTCGAGGAGGCGAGGGCGTCGAGGTCGTAGCCGCCCTCGAGGAAGGCGATGCGGCGCCCGGCGGGTACGAGGGCGGCGAGGGCGGCGGTCAGGGGGCCGTAGTCGCCGGCCGACAGGCCGAGCCCGGTGAGGGGGTCGGCCCGGTGGGCGTCGAAGCCGGCCGACAGCAGTAGCCAGGTGGGACCGAAGTCGTCCGCCAGGGGGCCGATGACCTCGTCGACGGCCGCCAGGTAGCAGTCGCCGGTGGACCCGGCGGGCAGGGGCACGTTGCACGTCCATCCCCTTCCGGCATCGGCGCCGACGTCGTCGAGGGCACCGGTGCCGGGATAGAGGGGCCACTGGTGCAGCGACACGTACGCCACCCGGTCGTCGTCCCAGAAGGCGGCCTGGGTCCCGTTGCCGTGGTGAGCGTCGTAGTCGACGATCAGCACCCGTTCGCCCCGGCCGGCCAGGGTGGCGGCGGTCACCGCCACGTTGTTCAACAGGCAGAACCCCATGGCCCGCGCCGGGGTGGCGTGGTGGCCGGGGGGGCGCACCGCGCAGAAGGCGGCGTCGGCCTCGCCGGCGTCGAGGCGCTCGACGGCATCGAGCCCGGCGCCCGCCGCCAGCACGGCGGCGTCCCAGCTCCCGGGCGAGACGGCGGTGTCGGGGTCGAGGCGGCCACCACCGTCGGTGCAGAACTGCTCGAGGGCATCCACGAACCCCTTGGGGTGGACCCGTTCGAGCTCCTGGCGCGTCGCCGGCCGAGGCTCGACCACCACGAGGTCGTCGCCCAACCCGGCCGCCTGCGCGCCGGCCACCACCGCCTCGATGCGAGCCGGGCGCTCCGGGTGCCCGGCACCGGTCGCGTGCTCGACGAAGCGAGCATGCGTCGACAACAGCACAGCCATCCCCCCACGGTAGGGGCAGGACGACGGCGCCCACCGGGGATACCTTCTTCTCATGGGCGTCGGTGCGGTGCGACGGGGGCCGCCGGGGAGGTCGCGCCTCGAGATGGGTGGCGACCACCTGCGCGTCGGCTCGTGGCGCGGCGACGATCGCGTCGCCTACCTCGCCCTCCACATCGGCGGGGTGGCGCCCACCGTCGACGCCGTGCGCCGGACCTGCGCGGCGGCCGCCGGTCGGGGATACGTCGAGGCGGTGACCGCCGCCCTCGGGCCGGTCGAGGCCCGAGGGTTCCTGCTCGCCGGCTTCGAGGTCCGCGAGCACCTGCACCTGCTGGCCCACGACCTCGGCGCCCTGCCGCTGCCCGTGCCCGCCGCCCTGCGCCGGGGCCGCCGCCGCGACCGGCCGGCCGTGCTCGCGGTCGACGCCCGCGCCTTCGCGCCGTTCTGGCGCCTCGACGAGCCCGCCCTCGACGAGGCGCTGGGAGCCACGCCCTCCGCCCGGTTCCGCGTGGCGCCGGCGGACGCCGACGACGTCGCCGGCTACGCCGTCACCGGACGGGCCGGGCGGCGAGGGTTCCTGCAGCGCCTCGCCGTCGACCCCGACCACCAAGGCGGGGGCCTCGGCCGGGCCCTCGTCATCGACGGGCTGGTCTGGTGCCGGCGCCGGGGCGTCAAGCGGGTGGTGGTCAACACCCAGGAGGCCAACGAGCGCGCCCGCCAGCTCTACCTCGACCTGGGGTTCCGCCAGCTCCCGGGAGGCCTCGCCGTCCTGCGCGCCGCCCTGGCGGGCCCGTGACGCCGACGGGCCGGCGCCCCCCTGCTCGTCGCCGCCACCTCGGCCATCTCGCTGCGCTCGGTCTCGCCATCCTCTGCCTGGCGGTGCCCGACGTCACGGCGGCGGCGGCGGCGCCCGCCACCCCCGTGGTGCCCGAGGGCATCGAGCAGGCCGGATCGCCCCGACTGCGCGTGGTCGCCCAGACCCCGTTCGTCGCCCCTGAGGGCGTGTTCGACCTCCGCCTCGACGCCGACCGGGCGGCGCCGGGGGCCACGATGGCCCTGATCGTCCACGGCGCGGTGACCAGCCGCTCGGCCTTCGAGCGCACCCTCGCCGGCGAGGGCCTCGGCCCCGCCCTCAGCCGTTCGGAGCCGGTGCCGGTCGACACCCTCACCGTGCGCGACGGCGCCCGCCAGGTCCTGTTCCCGGTGACGGCGGGGCCCTCCGGCGGGGAGCGCACCCGCCTCACCTCCGCCGGCGTCTACCCGGTGGTGGTCGAACTGCGCGGTGCCGACGGCGACATCGTGGAGGAGCTCGTCACCCACCTCATCCGCCTGGGCGACCCGGCGCCCGATCGAGTCCCGCTTGCCGTCGCCGTCGTCGTCCCCGTCCACGAGCCGCCGGCGACCGCCGCCGACGGCACCCTCGCCGTCGATCCCGATGCCGTCAACCGCCTCGTCGGCGTGGTCGACGCCCTCGCCGCCCACCGTGACGTGGCGGTGACGGTGGTACCCACCCCGGAGACCGTCGCCGCCCTCGTCACCGACCCGGCGGCGGCCGACGTGGGCCGCCAGCTCGGTGCGGTCGCGGCCGGCGGTGAGCTGGTGGCCGGGCCCTTCGTCCGGCTCGACCTCGACGCGTGGGTGGGCGCCGGGCTGGCCACCCCGGGTGGGCCCCTCGACGTGCAACTCGATGCCGGGCGGGCGGCCCTGACGACCACGCTCGGCGTCGCCGAGATCGGGAGCACCTGGGTGGCCAACGGTCCCCTCACCGGCGCCGCCCTGCGAGCCATCGCCGAGCGCGGCGTCGACACCATCGTGGTGCCCGAGGCCTCCGTGACGCCGGTGGACGCCGACGCCTTCCCGGTCACCTTGACCCGGCCGTTCGCCCTGCGGGCCGACGACGGCGGGGGGCGGCTGACGGGGGTCGCGGCCGACGCCGGCCTGGCGGCCCACGTGGGAGCCACCGGCGATCCGGTGCTCGACGCCCACCGGGTGCTCGCCGATCTCGCGGTGCTCGCCGGTGACGAGCCGGGGCTCCGCCGGGGGGCGGTCCTCGCCCTTCCCGACGACGAGACCCTCGACCCGATGTTCCTGCAGGCGCTGTTGGCCGGCATCGGCGCCGCCGACTCGCCGCCGCCGGGGGCCGTCGGACCGGCGCCCATCCTCGAACCCGCCACCGTCGACGGCCTCATCGAGCTGGTCGCGCCCGCCGCCGAGGGCGGCGGCGGCGTCGACCCGGCCGGGGGGGCGAGCGGGCCCGGCCTCGACGAGACGCTGCGCCGGACCTTCCTCCCGGCCACCGTGGCGCCGCTCGGCGCCTTCCCCGAACGGCTGGCGACGGCCCGCGCCGATGTCGGGAGCCTGGCCGCCGCCGTCGGTCCCGCCCCCGTGATCGCCGCCCTGGAGACCCGCATCCTCGTCACCGGGGCCGATGACCTCCGCCCCCCCGAGCGCACCCGTCGCCTCCAGTCAGTGCAGGACGACGTGCGGGCCTCCCTGCTCGGCATCACGCTCCCCGCCCCCCAGGTCCTGACCCTGACCGCCCGGGAGGGCACCGTGCAGGTCACCCTCGGCAACAACAGCGGACGACCGGTCTCGGTGCGCCTCGAGCTGGAGGCGACCCGGCTCGAGTTCCCGGACGAGGGCGCCGACACCGTCGACGTCCGCCTCGACGAAGAGGTCACCAGGGTCGATCTCAAGGTCCGGGCGCTCGGTTCGGGCGACACCCGCCTCGACCTGCGCCTGGCCACCCCCGACGGCCGCATCGAGCTCGACCGCAGCCGGGTCACGGTGCGCACGACCGCCGTCTCCGGGGTCGGCGTGGCGCTGTCGGTGGCGGCGGCGGTCTTCCTCGTCGTGTGGTGGACCCGCACCATCGTTCGTGAGCGGCGGGCCCGGCGGGTGGCGGCGGCCGGCGCGCCCAAGCACCTTGCCCGTTCCTGACCCCGCCCCGGCGGTGCGGGTACGGTGCGTCGATGCCCGGCGTCCACATCGTCACCGACAGCGCCTGCGACCTACCGCCCGAGCGCACCGAAGCCCTCGGCGTCGAGGTCGTGCCGCTCATCATCCGCTTCGGGGACGATGAGTTCGTCGACCGCACCGAGCTGACCCCGACCGACTTCTACGCCCGCATGGCGGCGACGAGCACCCTCCCGGCCACGGCGGCACCGGCGCCGGGCGTGTTCGAGGCCGCCTTCCGCCGCTGTGCCCAGGCCGGTGCCGACGCCGTGGTGTGCATCGACCTGTCGGCCGCGCTGTCGGCCACCATGGCGTCGGCGCGAACCGCGGCGACGGCCGTCGCCGGCGAGATCGACGTCCGGGTGGTCGACAGTCGGTCGATCACCCTCGGCCTCGGCACCCAGGTCGTGGTTGCGGCCGAGGCGGCCGCCGCCGGCATGGAGGTCGACGAGGTCGAGGCGTTGGCGGTCGACCTCGCCGGACGGACGAAGGTGTGGGGCGCGCTCGACACCCTCGACAACCTGAAGAAGGGCGGCCGTATCGGGGGCGCCCAGGCCCTGCTCGGTTCACTGTTATCGATCAAGCCGTGCATCGACATCTCCACCGGCAAGGTCGAGGAGGCCGGGCGGACCCGGACCCGGCGCAAGGCCATCCAATGGCTGGCCGACAAGGTGCTCGCCGAGCCCACCGTCGAGCACCTCTGCGTCGTCCACGGCGGCGCCCCCGCCGACGCCGAGACCCTCTGCGACCTCCTCGCCCCCCGCTACCCCCGCGACACCATCACCGTCGGCACCATCGGCCCCGTCATCGGCACCCACGGCGGCCCCCGGGTCCTCGGCGTCACGTATCTACTGTCGTCTCCGGGCGTCGCCTCGCCCTAGGTGAGCGAGCAACAAGTGCCGGTTCGCTGGCTGGCGGCAGTGTGGTGGACG
>JBBJOU010000016.1:0-14331 GCA_037724305.1 Acidimicrobiales bacterium | reverse complement strand
CGCCCGGACCGCCCTCAAGCTGCCGGACTGCTGCGTCCTGCTCGCCGCCCTCGACGTGGCGGCCGACGGCGTGCGCACCTTCGACGAGCCGCTGGCCGCAGCCGCCCGTCGCCTCGGGTTCCCGACCGCGTAGGCACCAGCATCGCGAGAGCGCGACGCTCTGGTCGTGCTGGCGCTACGGGGCGGCGACCGGTTCGCCGCCGCGGGCGGGGTCGCGGCCGGTGGCGACGGCGTCGGGGGTGGCGTCGTCGGCGGTCTGGGCGAGGGGCTCGGGGAAGAGGCCGACCACGAGGGTGAAGGCGGCGGCGATGACGAGGGCGATGCCGGCGCCGAGGGGTACCCGGCCGCGATCGAGGTCGGCGCGGCCGTCGGCCTCGCCCTCGGCGGGGGCGTCGCCCAGGTACATGGCGCCGATGATGCGCAGGTAGAGGAAGGCGGCGATCACCGCAGTCACCATGGCGACCACCGCCAGCCAGGCGGCGTCGGCGTCGACGGCGGCCTGCAGCACCTCGAACTTGGCGAAGAAGCCCGAGGTCAGGGGCACGCCGGCCTGGGCGAGCAGGAACAACGTGAACGTGAGCGCCACTGCCGGCTGGCGGCGGGCGAGGCCGCGGAAGTCCTCGACGGTGGTGGCGCCGTCGCCCCGGCGGCTCACCAGGGTCACGATGCCGAAGCTGCCGGCCACCATGAAGGTGTAGGCGGCGAGGTAGAACAGCGCCGCGCTGGTGCCGCGGTCGCTGGCCGCTTGGACGCCGAGCAGCACGAAGCCGGCGTGGTTGATCGAGCTGTAGGCCAGCATGCGCTTGACGTCGGTCTGGACCGCCGCCAGCACGGCACCGACCACCAGGGTGGCCACGGCCAGCACGTAGACGAAGGGGCGCCAGTCGTCGCGGTAGCCGCCGAAGGCCTCCAGGAACACCCGCAGCAGCCCGGCGAACCCGGCGGCCTTGACCCCTGAGGCCATGAAGGCGACGACCGGCGACGGGGATCCCTGGTAGACGTCGGGCGTCCAGGAGTGGAAGGGCACGGCGGCGACCTTGAAGCCGAAGCCGACCAGCAGCAGGGCGAGGCCGGCGAGCAGCAGGGCCGGTGTGCCGGCGGCGCCACCGAGGATCTGCGACGGGCTGACGTCGCCCGAGAAGGTGGCGCCCCCGCTGCCGGCGGGGCCGACGTAGGCGGCGATGCCGTCGAGGCGGGTGGTGCCGGTGGCGCCGTAGACAAGGGCGATCCCGTAGAGGAAGAAGGCCGACGAGAAGGCCCCGAGCACGAAGTACTTGAGCGCCGCCTCCTGGCTCCCCCGGCGGCGACGGTGCATGGCCGCCAGCACGTAGACGGCGATGGAAAGGATCTCGAGGCCGAGGAAGGTGACGATGAGGTCGTTGGCGGCCGCCATGATCAGCCCGCCGGAGGCCGACAGCAGGATGAGCACGTACAGCTCGACACCTTCGAGGCCCTCGCGGCGCAGATAGCCGTCGGCGAGCAGGGCGCTGAGGATCACCGCCGCGCCGATCACGAAGATGAAGAACACGCTGAAGCCGTCGATGCCGATGGCGCCGGCGAGCACGCCGAACGGCCCCCGGTCGGCGTCCTGCACCTCCCGCCACAGGGGGACGGCCGCACCCATGGACCCGAGGGCGAGGGCGACGGTGACACCGGCGTACAGGCCTCGCGGGACCTTGGCGGTCACGAGACCGTCGACCAGGAGCATCAGGGCGGCGCCGACCATCAGCGCGAGGAGCGGGGCGAGCGCGCCCCAGTCGACAGACGGGGTGTCGATGCGCTCGATCTGGGCGAGCATGGCGGCGAGCATCAGCCGCCCTCGCCCTCGTCCTCGTCGTCGAGCACGGTGACGGTACCGGGCTCGATCGTCTCGGCGCCGTCGATGGCGGCGCCGCCGCCGCCGGCGCCGCCGCCGATGGCGACCGGGGGCTGGGTGTAGTCGCTGCCCGCTTCGACGTGGGCGATCAGGGTGTCGACCGAGGGCTCGATGCGCTCCAGCACCGGCTTGGGGTAGACGCCGAGGAAGACGATGAGGCCGAGCAACGGGGCGAGCACCAGGCCCTCGCGAACCGTGAGGTCCTTGATCGAGGCGTTGTCCCCGTCGGGCTCGCCGTGGAACACCCGCTGGAAGGCCCACAGCAGGTAGACCGAGGCGAGGATGACGCCGACGACGGCCACCACGGTCCACCACCGGTAGGTGAGGAACGAGCCGATCAGGATGAGGAACTCGCCGGCGAAGCCGTTGAGGCCGGGGACACCGATCGAGCTCAGCATGACCAGGGTGAACACCGCCGCCATGACCGGCGCCGCCTTCTGGAGGCCCTTGAGGGCGGCGATCTCACGGGTGTGGCGGCGCTCGTAGAGGAACCCGACGAGGAGGAACAGGGCCGGGGTGCTGATCCCGTGGTTGACGGCCTGGAGCACGGCCCCCTGCATCGACTGGGTGGTCAGGGCGAAGGTGCCCAGCACGATGAAGCCGAGGTGCGCCACCGAGCTGTAGGCGACCAGGCGCTTGAGGTCCTTCTGGACGGCGGCCACCACCGCGCCGTAGGTGATGCCGATGACGGCGAGGGTCACCAGCACCGGTCCGGCCCAGTCGGCCGCCTCGGGGAAGAGGAACACGCAGTAGCGCAGGAAGCCGTAGGTGCCGAGCTTCAGCATCACGCCGGCGAGGATGACCGACCCCGCGGTGGGGGCCTGGGTGTGGGCGTCGGGCAGCCAGGTGTGGAGCGGGAACAGGGGGACCTTGACGGCGAAGGCCACGGCGAAGCCGCTGAACAGCAGGCGCGCCGTCTCCTGGCCGATGCCCTGGTTGGTGGCCAGGGCCATCAGCTCGAAGGTGAGGTCACCACCGACGGCGCGCTGGTTGAGCACCGCCAGGGCGATGATCGCCACCAGCATGAAGGCCGAGCCGAGCATGGTGAACAGGAAGAACTTGGTGGCGGCGTAGACCCGCTCGCCGTAGCCCCATCCGCCGATGAGGAAGTACATCGGGACCAGGACGATCTCGAACATGACGAAGAACAGGAACAGGTCGGTGGCCAGGAAGACGCCCATGCACCCGGCCTGCAGGAGCAGCAGCCAGGCGTAGTACGGCTTGTGGTCGTGGTGCGGCGTCGCGCCCAGGATGGCGATCGGGAACAACAGGCCGGTGAGCACCACCAGGAACAGCGAGATGCCGTCGACCCCGAGGCGCCAGGCGATGCCCAGCGACGGGATCCACTCGACGGCCTCGGTGTACTGGAACCCGGCCTCACCGGACTCGAAGTCGGCCACCAGCCAGAACGCCAGGGCGGCGGTGAGCACGGTCGAGAGCAGCGCCACCTGGCGGGCCACCTCGGGCCGGCGGCGGCTGACGACGGCGACGGCGGCGGCGCCGACCGCCGGCAGCACGATCAGCGCGGAGAGGATCGAGAACCCGATGTCGTTCACCGTGTCGCCATCACAGGCTCGCCCGGGACAGGAACAGGCCGACGAGCACGACGGCCCCGACGGCGACGCCGAGGGCGTAGCTACGGACGTAGCCCGACTGGGCCAGGCGGAGACGGTCGGCCACGACCCGCACGACGGTGGCGGTGCCGTTGACGGCACCGTCGACGATGCGGCCGTCGAAGGCGGCGGCGCCCTCGAAGCCGGATCGGCCGGGACCGGCGACGAAGGCCGAGATGGCGGCGTCGTAGCGCCAGGCCTGCTCGAGCAGCGCCGGCTCGACGGCACGGGCCCGCCGCTGGAGGTACACCCGGGCGGCGACGGCGATGCCGGCGAGGCCGGCGACGACGGCCACGATGGCGAGGGCGACCTTGGTGCCGGTGGCGACGTGGATCTCGGCCTCGTTCTCGGCCAGGCCGATCACCGGGTGCAGCCAGTCCCCGAGGAAGTGCACGTCGGAGCTGAACGGCAGCTGCATGGCGCCGCCCACGAGCGCCAGCCCGGCGAGGACGACCAGGGGCAGCGTCATGAGCCACGGTGATTCGTGGACGTGGATGGGGCGGTGGGCGGGGGCATGTCCGGTGGTGGAGCCGGCGCCGGCGGTCTCGGTCTCGGCGCCGGCGGCGATCGCCGCGGTCGGTGACGCCCCGTGGTCGTCGGCGGCGGCGCCGCCCTCGGCGATGGCGAAGCGGGGCCTGCCGAAGAAGACGAGGAAGACCTGGCGGCTCATGTAGTAGGCGGTGAGCAGGGCGGTGACCAGGCCGATCGCCCACAGGGCGGGGTTCTCGGCGAAGGCGTAGAGGAGGATCTCGTCCTTCGACCAGAAGCCGGCGAAGGGCGGGATGCCGGCGATGGCCAGCCAACCCACGATGAAGGTCACCGCGGTGATGGGCATGAGGGCGCGCAGGCCGCCCATGCGGCGCATGTCCTGCTCCTCGTGCATGCCGTGGATCACCGAGCCTGAGCCGAGGAAGAGCAGCGCCTTGAAGAAGGCGTGGGTCACCATGTGGAACACCGCCGGCACGTAGGCCCCGACCCCGACGGCGAGGAACATGTAGCCGAGCTGGCTGACGGTCGAGTAGGCCAGCACCTTCTTGATGTCGTGCTGGGCCACGGCGATGGTGGCGGCGAACAGGGCGGTGCCGGCGCCGACCCAGGCGATCGTCGTCGGCAGCCAGTCGAACGACTCGCCGATGATGGGGTTGACCCGGGTGAGCAGGTAGATGCCGGAGGTCACCATGGTGGCGGCGTGGATGAGGGCCGAGACCGGGGTGGGGCCGGCCATGGCGTCGGGTAACCAGACGTAGAGCGGGAACTGGGCCGACTTGCCGATGGCGCCGACGAAGAGCAGCCCGGCGATGGCGGTGGCGGTCACCGGTGCGAGCTCGCCGGCGCGCTGGAGGACGCCGCCGCCGTCCTCGGTGACGTACTGCAGGGTGCCGAGGGCGCCGAAGGCCACGAACATGGCGAGCATGAAGCCGAAGTCGCCGATGCGGTTGGTGACGAAGGCCTTCTTGCCGGCCGAGGCGTTGGCCTCGTTGCCGAACCAGAACGAGATGAGCAGGTAGCTGCACGTGCCCACGCCCTCCCAGCCGAGGAACGTCATCAGCAGGTTGTCGCCGAGCACCAGGCACAGCATCGAGAACACGAACAGGTTGAGGTAGACGAAGAACTTGGAGAAGTTGGCGTCGCCGTGCATGTAGCCGATCGAGTACAGGTGGATCAGGGCGCCGATGCCGGTGACGAAGAGCGCCATGGTGATCGAGAGGGGGTCGGCCAGGAAGCCGAAGCTCACCTCCAGCGAGCCGGCGGGCAACCAGGTGAACAGCTCGACGGTGGCCGCCCGCTCCTCCTCGGGTTCGCCGAGGAGCGCGAGGAACACGCCGACGGTCACCACGAACGAGGCCGCCACCATCGCGGTGGCCAACCAGCCGGCGAGTGGCTCGCCCAGCCGGCGGCCCGCCACCACCAGCACGAGGAACCCGGCGAGGGGGAGCGCGGGGATCAGCCAGATGAGATCGAGCACGGCGGGACCTCTCAGCCCCTCAGGGAGGCGACGTCGTCGGCGGTGGCCCCCGGGGTCCGGCGCATGATCGCCACGATGATCCCGAGGCCGACCACGACCTCGGTGGCCGCCACCACCAGCACGAAGAACACGATGACCTGCCCCGCCACGTCGTCGAGGGCGCGGGCGAAACTGACGAAGGTCAGGTTGACGGCGTTGAGCATGAGCTCGACGCACATGAACATGACCAGCGGGTTACGGCGCACGAGAAGGCCGACGGCGCCGATCGTGAACAGCACGGCGCCGAGCACGAGGTACCAGCTGGTGGTGACCTCCATCAGCGCTCGCTCGTGTCGTCGGCTGCCAGATCGTCGGCGTCGATCAGGTCGTCGGCGGCGGCCTGGGCGGCGCTCGGGGTGCGGGCCAGCACCACGGCGCCGACGACGGCGATGATGAGCAGCACCGAGGTGATCTCGAAGGCGAACACGTAGTCGGTGAAGAGCGACTCGCCGAGGCGGCTGATGTTCTCGCCCGGCCCGAGCAGCTCACCGGTGAGGGCGCCCGACCCGGTGACCACCACGTCGGTGTCGGCACGGGTCAGCACCACCGCGCCGATCAGGGCACCCAGGATGGCGACGCCGACCGCCGCCGCCGCCGGGCGCTGGCCGCCGATGGGGTCGGTGGTGAGGTCCTCGGAGCGGTCGACGCCGAGCAGCATGATCACGAACAGGAAGAGCACGACGATGGCGCCGGAGTAGACGATGACCTGGACCGCGGCCAGGAAGTGGGCGTCCTGGGCCACGAACAGCACGGCGATGCCGAAGAAGGAGGCGATGAGCGAGAGCGCCGAGTGCACCGGGTTGCGCAGGGCGACCACGCCGATGGCGCCGCCCAGCACGATGGCGGCGGCGAGGACGAAGGTGACGACCTCGACCATCAGTGCCCCGACACGTCGGCGTCGTCGGTGGCCGGGTGCCCGGCGGCATCGACCGAGGCGTGCGCCTGGCCCACGGCGCCGGCGTGGATGTGCGCCTCGACCCCCTTCCCCTCGGCGACACCGTGGTCGTCGGCCAGCACCGGATCGGGACCCGACGCCCCCTCGTCCCCGGTGGCCGACTGGCCCGCCTCGGGGGCGCGCACGCCGTAGCCGAGCTCGCCCGACCACGCCGCCCGGCCCTCGTAGCCGGCGGCGCCCGACGGGGCGGTGGCCCGGACCCAGGCCGAGGTGTGCTCGTCCTCACCGGGCCGCCAGTCCTCCCACGGGAGGTGCTGGGGGCGCCCGTCGTCGTCGACGACCAGCTCGGCCTTGGTGTAGATGGCGTCGGCCCGGTTGGTGAAGCTGAACTCGAACAGCTTCGACTCGGTGATGGCCTCGGTGGGGCAGGCCTCGACGCACAGGTCGCAGTGGATGCACCGCAGGTAGTTGATCTCGTAGACGAAGCCGTAGCGCTCGCCCGGGCTGACGGGCGCGTCGGGATCGTTGTCGGCTCCCCGCACGTAGATGCAGCGGGCGGGGCACACCCCGGCGCACAGCTCGCAGCCGATGCACTTCTCCATCCCGTCCTCGTAGCGGTTGAGGACGTGGCGGCCGTGCAGGCGCTCGGTCTTCGGCCGCTTCTGCTCCGGGTACTCGACGGTGACCCGCTGGCGTTTGCCGATGTGGCGCAGGGTCACCCCGAACCCTTCGAAGAGCCCCATCAGCGCGCTGCTCCCGTCCGGTCGGATCGTGGCGGGTCGACGCCGGTTGCGTCGAGCTCGTGGCGGCGACGCCCGGACCGGACGGCGGCCGACACCAGGGCGGCGCCGGCCAACAGACCGGCGCCGCCGGCGACGGTGACGACACCGCGGTTCCAACCCTCGACGTCGGCCACCCGCAGGGCGGCGAGCAGCAGGAGCCACCCGAGCGAGAGCGGGATGAGCAGCTTCCAACCGAGGTCCATGAGGCGGTCGTAGCGGACCCGGGGCAGGGTGGCCCGCAACCAGACGAAGACGAACAGGAAGGCGGCGAGCTTCACGAAGAACCAGATGAGGCCCCACAGCCAGGTCGGACCGACCGGCACCGGGCCGGCCGGGCCGCCGAAGAAGAGGGTGGTCATCACCCCGCCGAAGGTGATCGGCGCCATGAACTCGGCGATGTAGAAGAGGGCGAAGCGGATCCCGGAGTACTCGGTGTTGAAGCCGGCGACGAGCTCCTGCTCCGCTTCGGTGAGGTCGAAGGGCGGGCGGTTCATCTCGGCCAGGGCGGCGGTGAAGAAGACGGCGAAGGGGACGATGCCGAGGGCGATGAGGTTCCAGTTGGGGAGGATCCCGCCCGGCCCCTCGCCCGCCTGCACCAGCACCATGTCGTGGGTGGACAGCGACCCGGCGTAGAGCACCACCGCCACCAGCGACAGCCCGAGGGCGGCCTCGTAGGAGATCATCGACGCCGAGGCCCGCACCGCACCGAGGAGCGGGTACTTCGAGCCCGACGCCCACCCGGCCAGCATCACGCCGTAGACGGCGATCGACGACGCCACCAGCACCACCAGGATGCCGATGGGCCCGTCGTAGAGCTGGGCGTAGGTGGTGCGCCCGAACAACTCGATGGTGCCGTCGCCGCCGGCACCGAAGTCGCCGGTGATGGGCACCACCGAGAAGATGAAGAAGGCGGGGACGGCGGCGAAGTAGGGCGCCAGGCGGAAGACCAGGCGGTCGGCCTGCGTGGGGACCATGCCCTCCTTGAGGAACAGCTTGGCGCCGTCGGCGATGGTCTGGAGGATGCCGTAGGGGCCGGCCCGGTTGGGCCCGACGCGCGCCTGGAAGTCACTGATGAGCTTGCGCTCGATCCAGATGAACAGCGACGTGGCGATGAGGGCGAAGCCGAGGGTGATCACCCCCTTGAGCACGGTGATGAGCACCACCGCCAGGTCGATGTCGCCGCTGTAGAGCGGATCCGCCGCGAACACGCTCATTGGTGCATCTTGGCAGAGGTCACCTGAGGGTTTCGACCTTCACGGTGGTGACCGGGGAGGTGACGTCGATGAGGTCGGCGGGATCGCCGCCGCCGTGGTTGACGTGGAGCCCGGCGCTCCCTCGGGGCAGGCCGGGGTCGAGGGCGAGCTCGACCTCGACCGCGCCGCGAGGGGACGACACCCGCAGGCGGGCACCGGCGACGACCCCGAGGGTGTCGGCATCGATCGGGTTGAGCCGGAGTTGCGAGGTGCGGGCCAGGCCGGCCAACGACGGGCTGTGGCGGTTGCGGGTACCGCGGTCGTACAGCGTGCGGGTGGCCACCAGGCGGTAGCCGTAGGCGTCGACCGCCGGCAGCTCGGTGGGAGCGCCGGGACGGAACGCGAGCAGGGCGGGCCGATGCGCGGTGGCGGTGCCCTCGCCGGCCGCGCCGGCTTCACCCTCGGCCGCCAGTTGCTCGGCGACCTCGCGTGCCTCCTCGGCCGACTGCTCCGCCTTGGCCGCCAACTGTTCGCGCTGGCGTTCCTCGTCGGTGGAGGCCGCCGCCGCCCGGAGGGCGGCCTGGGCCGCCTCCGGGTCCATGTCGCTGCGCCGGCTGGCGATGGTGACCCGCGACCCGTCGAGGGCGGCGGCGAGCTCGGGCGTCAGAGGCATGAGCACGCCGTCGCGTCCGGCCGGCGACGCCAGCAGCTCGGCGGTGATGCCGGCGTAACTCGGCGCCACCCGCTCGATCTCGGCCCAGGTCCCGGCCTCGGATTCCAGCCCGAGGTCGGCGCCCACCCGGTAGGCCAACTCCGCCGCCAGTTGCCAGTCGGCGCGCGCCGTCCCCGGGGGGGTGACCACGCCGGCGACGGTCGACACCCGGCCCTCGATGTTGGTGGTGGTGCCCACCACCTCGTGGGGCCCGGCCGCGGCGAGCACGACGGTGGCCAGCTCGACCGAGTCGTTGCGGTGGGTGTCGACGGCGATCACCATGGCGGTCGCCTCGAGGGCCCGGCGGGCGAGGTCGTGGTCGGGGAAGTCCGCCACCGGGTCGGCGCCGAGCAGCACGAGGACGTCGATGGCGCCGGCGGCGGCGGCGTTGAGGATGCCGGTGGCGTCCATGCCCCGCGCCTCGGGTACCTGGCCCCACGCCTCGGTAAACCACTGCCGCCCTTCGTCGAGGGTGACGTGGCCGGGCAGCACGCCGGGGCTGAGGCCCATGTCGAGGGCGCCGTGCACGTTGCCCCGCCGCAGGGCGGTGAGCACGTGGGCGGCGGGGTACGTCTCGAGCACGGCGGCCATGGCATCAGCGATCGGCGACGGGCCGTCGGCCAGCGACGCCCGGCCGAGGACGATCGTGAGGTGGTCGGCGCGCTCGAGCAGGGCGCGGGCGGCGGTGACATCGCCGTCGAGGGGGTCGGCACCGCCGTCGAGACCGACGAGGGCCCGGGCGACGAGGCCGGCCTCGCCGGGGCGGTGGCGGAGCGACGCCGCCGCCAGCGGGGTGGTGGTGGTGGCCTGGGGGCTCAGCTCCACCACCGTGACGCCGTGGTGGACGACGGCGTCACGCAGCCGCAGGTACAGGACCGGCAGCTCCTCCTTGAGGTCGGGGGCGAGCATGAGCACGGTGCCGCCCTCGGCGCAGACGTCGTCGATGGTGGCCCGGGGAAGTCCGAAGACCAGCTCCGGCGGGAGGCCGTCGCCCAGCTGGGCGTCGACGTTGTCGGTGCCGAGCACCCCCTTGGCCAGCTTGGCCCAGGCGTACGCCGACTCGTTGGTGAGGCGGGCGCCGCCGAGCACGGCGATGCCGTCGGGCTTGGTCTTGCGCGACCAGCGCAGCGCGTCGCCGGCCACCTTCAACGCCTCCGACCACGGGGCCGGCGCCAGCTCGGATGCCTCGTCACGGCGAAGCAGCGGACCGGTGAGGCGACCGTCGCCGACGGCTTCGAAGCCGAAGCGCCCCTTGTCGCACAGCCAGCCCCAGTTGACCGGGTCGACGTCGATCCCGCTCATGCGCAGGACGCGGTTGCGCGACACCTCCACCGTCGTGCGACAGCCGACCGCGCAGGTCGTGCACGTCGACTCGTCCTTCGCCACGTCCCACGGGCGGGCCTTGAACCGGTAGGGGCTGGCGGTGAGGGCGCCGACCGGGCAGATCTGCACGGTGTTGCCCGAGAAGTACGAGGCGAAGGGATGGCCCGGGAAGGTGTTCACCTGGGTCTGGCCACCACGGTCCTGGAAGTGGATCAGGGTGTCGCCGGCCACCTCGTCGGCGAAGCGGGTGCAGCGGTCGCAGAGGATGCACCGCTCCCGGTCGAGGAGCACCAGATCACTGATGGGGATCGGCTTCTCGAAGTGGCGCTTCTCCTCGACGAACCGGCTCTCGCCGGGGCCGTAGGCGTAGGTCTGGTCCTGCAACGGGCACTCGCCGCCCTTGTCGCACACCGGGCAGTCGAGAGGATGGTTGATGAGCAGGAACTCGAGCACGCCGTCCTGGGCCTTGGTCGTCACCGGTGACCGCGTGTCGACCACCATGGCGTCGGCCACCGGGATCATGCAGCTGGGCTGCAGCGTGGGGCCCCGACCGGTGTCGATCTCGACGATGCACATGCGGCACATGCCCACCGGCCGCATACGGGGGTGGTAGCAGAAGTGCGGGATGTAGGTGCCGGCGTCCGCGGCGGCCTCGATGACGAGCTGACCCTTGGGAGCGGTCACCTCCACGCCGTTGACGGTGAAGGTCACGGTCTCGACGGGGGCCTCCGTGCGATGGTCATCGGTGCGGGGAGCGGTGTCGGTCACGTTCACTCCCCGCCGGTGGTGGCGGCGATGGGGATGCGCGGCGCTTCGCCGTAGGCCGCGCCCTTGACCACGACCTTCGACTCGAACGCCCCGCCGACGTAGGCCTCGAACTCGTCGCGGAAGCGCAGGACGGCGGAGGCGATGGGCGACACCGCGGAGGGGCCAAGGGGGCAGATGGTGGTCTGGCGGGGGGGCCAGGAGATACCGGGACTGATGTTGTCGCACACGTCCATGAGCACCCCCACGTCGGCCGGTCGACCGTTGCCGTCGATGATGCGGGCCAGGATCTTCTCGAGCCAGCCGGTGCCCTCGCGACACGGCGTGCACTTGCCGCACGACTCCCGGGCGAAGAAGCGCACCAGGCGGTGGGCGGCCCGCACGACGTCGGTGGTCTCGTCCATCACCACGACGGCGCCGGAGCCGAGCATGGAGCCGGCCTTGCCGACCGCACCGGCCTCGAGGGGCAGGTCGAGGTGCTCCTCGTAGAACCACGGCGCCGAGGCTCCGCCGGGGATGAACGCCTTGAGGTCGTGAGCGCCGCTGATGCCCCCGCCGTAGAGGGGTGAGTAGATGAGGTCGCGGTAGGTGGTGACCCCGAACTCGACCTCGAAGATGCCGGGCTTGCGGACGTGGCCGGAGACGGCGAACAGACGCATGCCCCGCGACGACTCCGCGCCCATGGCGGCGAAGGCGTGGCCGCCGTTGACCATGATCCACGGCAGGTTCGACAGGGTCTCGACGTTGTTGACGATGGTGGGCTGGCCGTAGAGGCCGATGGCCGCCGGGAAGAACGGCGGCTTGAGGCGGGGCATGCCCCGGTTGCCCTCGAGGCTCTCGATGAGGGCGGTCTCCTCGCCGACGATGTAGGCGCCGGCGCCCATGTGCAGGATGACGTCGACCGAGAAGCCGGTACCGAGGATGTCGCGCCCGACGTAGCCGGCGGCGTACGCCTCGTTGAGGGCGGCGGCGATGCGCTCCTGGGCGTGGGCCATCTCGCCCCGCACGTAGAGGAACGCCTGGGCGCAGCCCACCGCGTAACAGGCGATGAGAACGCCTTCGATGAGCTGGTGCGGATCGCGCTCCATGAGCATGCGGTCCTTGTAGGTGCCGGGCTCGGACTCGTCGCCGTTCACCACCAGGTAGCGGGGGAACTTGCCCGGCGGGCAGAAGCCCCACTTGACGCCGGCGGGGAAGCCGGCGCCGCCGCGGCCGAGGAGGCTGGCCCCCTTGACCTGACCGACGACGTCGGCCGGGGCCTGGCGCAGGGCGGCCCGCAGGCCCTCGTACCCACCGGTGGCCAGGTAGCGCTCGAGGGTGTGCCCGTCGTCGAGGCCGAAGCGGGTGCTGACGATGGGCTTCGCGTCGGTGATCACGAGACAGCACCCTTGTCGTCGGTGGGAGGTGGAGGCGGCTTCGGTGTGGCGCGCCCGCCGTCGTCGAGGGCCGGGACGGCGGCGCCGAGCCACCCCGGCTCGACGTTGCGAGCCGGGTCGGCGGGACCGCAGACGCGCGGGGCGGGGATCTGTTGACGGACCCGGCCCAGGGTCCCGTGCGGCGGGATGTCGTCGCCGCGCCGGCCGGCCCGCAGGTCGTCGACGAGGGTGTCGAAGGACTCGGGGGTGACGTCGTGGAGGTAGCGGTAGTTGACCTGGAGGGCGGGGGCCGCCGTGCAGGCGGCGATGCACTCCCACCCCTCGAGCGTGAACAGCCCGTCGTCGGTGGTGCCGCCGGCCTTCACCCCGAGCGTCTCCTCGGCGTGCTCGAGCAACTCGTCGCTGCCCCGCAGGAAGCACGAGATGCTGGTGCACACGTTGATGCAGTACGTCCCCACCTCGTGACGGCGGAACATCTCGTAGAAGCTGGCGGTGCCCAGGATCTCGGCCTCGGTGGCACCGACGAGCTCGGCGACGTGGGCCATGGCCTCGGTGGTCAGGTGGCCGTCCTGTTGCTGGGCCAGGTGGCACAATGGGATGGTGGCCGACTTCGTCACCGGGTAGCGGGCCACGATCTCGCGGGCGACCGCCTCGTTCTCGGCGCTGAAGCGCGCCACTAGCGGTCGACCTCGCCCATGATCGGATCGACCGAGGAGATCGACACGACGGCGTCGGCGATGAGCCCGCCGTGCATCATGTGCGGCAACGTCTGGAGGTTGATGAAGCTGGGCCCCCGCACGTGGACCCGCCACGGCTTGGCGCCGCCGTCGGCGACGATGTAGCAGCCGAGCTCACCGCGGGGGCTCTCGACCGAGGCGTAGGCCTCGCCGGCGGGCACCTTGAAGCCCTCGGTGAAGATCTTGAAGTGGTGGATGAGGGCCTCCATCGACTCGTCGATGCGCGCCCGGGGCGGGGGCGTGACCTTCTTGTCCTGGATGCGGTAGTCGCCGGCCGGCATGGCGTCGATGACCTGGCGCACGATCCGTATGGACTCACGGATCTCGTTCAGGCGGATGGCGAAGCGGTCGAAGGCGTCGCCGTAGCTGCCGACCACCACGTCGAAGTCGACCTGGTCGTAGGCCAGGTACGGCTCGTCGCGGCGGAGGTCCCAGGCCACACCGGTGGAGCGCAGGATGGGACCGGTGGCCCCCAGGGCGTAGACCTCCTGGGCGTTGACGACGCCGACACCCTGGAAGCGGTCGCGCCACATCGGTTGGCCCGTCATCAGCGTGTCGTACTCCTCGAGGCGCGGCTCGACGGCGTCGCACAGGGCGAGGATGTCGTCGTACCAGCCGTCGGGGAGGTCGGCGGCGACGCCGCCCGGGCGGATGAAGTTGTGGTTCATCCGCAGGCCGGTGATCTTCTCGAAGATCCGCAGCACCTGCTCGCGCTCGCGCCAGCCGTAGATCATGACCGAGGTGGCGCCCATGTCGAGGCCGTTGGTGGCGAGGAACAGCAGGTGCGAGCTCATGCGGTTGAGCTCGCACAGGAGCATCCGGATCCAGGTGGCCCGCTCGGGGATGTCGTCGGTGATGCCCAGCAGCTTCTCGGTGGCCAGGCTGAACACCAGCTCGTTGAACAGCGGCGACGCGTAGTCCATCCGGGTCACGTTGGTGGGGCCCTGCAGGAACGTCAGGTCCTCGGCCGTCTTCTCCATGCCGGTGTGGAGGTAGCCGATGATCGGCTTCGACCGCACCACGGTCTCGCCGTCGAGCTCCAGCATGAGGCGCA
>JBBJOU010000015.1:0-14734 GCA_037724305.1 Acidimicrobiales bacterium | reverse complement strand
CCTCGTGCGTCGCGCTCCTCGGAGCGCGATCGCACCCTTTGTTCGGATCAACCGACGTCCACGGCCGCCCGGCTTCCGGGGACAGCGTGGCACAACCGATGCAGCGCTCCGCCGGCCCCGCCGTGCGGAGCGCCCCCGTGTCCGGCCCACGGTCGCCTCCCCGCGACGACGCGCCGGGTGCACCGCATCCTCCCCCCGCAGCGAGCTCGACAGAACGGACAGGAACGCCATGGCGACGAAAGCGATCGTCGGCACGAAGGTGGGCATGACCCAGGTGTGGACCGACGACAACCGTGTCGTACCGGTCACCGTCATCGCGGTCGAGCCCGTGCGGGTCGTGCAGATCAAGACGCCCGGCACCGACGGCTACAGCGCCGTGCAGGTCACCTTCGGCCACCGGGATGCCCGCAAGCTCACCAAGCCCAAGGCCGGTCACTTCGAGAAGGCCGGCGTCGAGCCGGGCGCCACGCTGGTCGAGCTGCGCCTCGACGACGTGTCCGGCTACGAGGTCGGCTCCGAGCTCACCGCCGAGCTCTTCGTCCCGGGCGAGAAGGTCGACGCCACCGGCGTCAGCAAGGGCAAGGGCTTCGCCGGCGTCATGAAGCGCCATGGCTTCAAGGGGATGCCCGCCTCCCACGGCGCCCACCGCGTGCACCGCAAGCCCGGCGCCATCGGCGCCTGCGCCACCCCCGCCCGGGTGTTCAAGGGCACCCGCATGGCGGGTCGCATGGGCGCCGAGCGGGTCACCACCCAGAACCTGGAGATCGTCCAGGCCGACGCCGAGCGCAAGGTCCTGCTGATCAAGGGCGCCGTGCCGGGCCCCAAGGGCGGGCTGGTCATCGTGCGCAACGCCACCAAGGTCCTCGTCGAGGACGCCGGGAGGGCATCGTGAGCGACGCATCAGTGGACGTCACGCCCCGCACCGTCACGGTTCGGGACACGACGGGCAAGGATGTCGGCTCGGTCGAGCTCGATGACGCCACCTTCGGTGTGCAACCGAACTTGGCCCTGCTCCACCAGGTGATCACCGCCCAGCTCGCCGCCAAGCGCGGCGGCAACCAGTCCACCAAGACCCGCTCCGAGGTGGCCGGCGGCGGCGCCAAGCCGTGGAAGCAGAAGGGCACCGGCCGCGCCCGCCAGGGTTCGATCCGGGCCCCGCACTGGCGCGGCGGCGGCGTGGCCCTCGGCCCCAAGCCCCGCTCGTACGAGCAGAAGACCCCCAAGAAGATGATCCGCGCCGCCCTGCGTTCAGCCCTCTCGGACCGTGCCGCCGACGGGAGGGTGCTGGTCATCGACGGCTGGGGCATCGACACCCCGGGCACCAAGGCCGCCGTCGCCGCCCTCCGGGCCCTCGAGACCGAGGGCCGGGTGCTGGTCGTGCTCGCCGAGGCCGACGGCGCCGCCTGGAAGAGCTTCCGCAACGTGCCCGAGGTCCACCCGGTGCTGGCCCGCGAGCTCAACGCCTACGACGTGCTGGTGAGCGACTACGTCGTCTTCACCCGGGCGACCCTGCCGACCAGCGCCCCCGCCGAACCCGGCACACCGGTCGCGATCACACCGGCTGGCGACCCCGCCGAGGAGGAGTCCTCATGAAGGACCCACGCGACGTCATCATCGAGCCGGTCGTGAGCGAGAAGTCGTACGCCCTGCTCGAGCACGGTGCGTACACCTTCCGTGTCCACCCGAGCGCCACCAAGCCCGAGATCCACGACGCCGTCCAGTCGATCTTCGGGGTCAAGGTGGTCAAGGTCAACACGCTCAACCGCCAGGGCAAGCGCAAGCGCAACCGCAAGACGGGTGGCTACGGCCAGCGCGCCACCCAGAAGCGGGCCATCGTCACCCTCGCCCCCGGCGAGCGCATCGAGCTGTTCGAGGGAGGCTGACCATGGCTCTCCGCAAGCGCAAGCCCACCAGCGCCGGGCGCCGGTTCCAGACGGTCTCGGACTTCTCCGACATCACCAAGGACCGCCCCGAGAAGTCGCTGCTCGCCCAGAAGTCCGGCACCGGCGGCCGCAACAGCTACGGCCGCAAGACCGCTCGCCACCGCGGCGGCGGTCACAAGCAGCGCTACCGCGTGATCGACTTCCGGCGCACCAAGGACGGTGTCGACGCCACGGTGGCCGCCGTCGAGTACGACCCCAACCGCACCTGTCGCATCGTCCTGCTCCACTACGCGGACGGCGAGAAGGCCTACATCCTCGCCCCCCGGAACGTGCAGGTCGGCGACGTGTTGCGCTCCGGCCAGGGGTCGGAGATCCGCCCGGGCAACGCGCTGCCGATGCGCTACATCCCGGTCGGCACGACCATCCACAACATCGAGCTCCGTCCTGGTGGCGGGGCCAAGATGGCCCGCTCCGCCGGCGCCAGCGTCCAACTCGTGGCCAAGGAGGGCGACTTCGCCACCGTGCGCCTCCCGTCGAGCGAGATGCGCCGCGTGTCCATCGACTGTCGCGCCACCATCGGCGAGGTCGGCAACAGCGAGCACGAGCTCATCAAGATCGGCAAGGCCGGCCGCAACCGGTGGAAGGGCGTCAAGCCCCAGACCCGCGGCGTGGCCATGAACCCCGTCGACCACCCCCACGGCGGCGGCGAGGGCAAGACCTCGGGTGGTCGCCACCCGGTGTCGCCCTGGGGCAAGCCCGAGGGCCGCACCCGCGACAAGACCAAGCCCAGCCAGAAGCTCATCGTCCGCCGCCGGCGCACCCGCGGCAGCCGGAGGTAACGCCAGTGCCCCGTTCCCTCAAGAAGGGTCCGTTCGTCGACGACCACCTGCTCAAGAAGGTGGACGACCTGAACGCCAAGGCCGAGAAGCGCGTCGTCAAGACATGGTCCCGCCGCTCCACGATCATCCCCGACATGGTCGGCCACACCATCGCCGTCCACGACGGGCGCAAGCACGTGCCCGTCTACGTCACCGAGGCGATGGTCGGTCACAAGCTCGGCGAGTTCGCGCCGACGCGCACCTTCCGGTACCACGCCGGCCAGGAGAAGAACGTCAAGGGTCGCGGGGGTCGTCGCTAGCCATGGCTTTCGGCACCAAGACCAACGAGCGCCCGGGCACCCGGGCCACGGTGAAGTACCTCCGTACCTCGGCCTACAAGGCTCGCGAGGTCATCGACGAGATCCGCGGCAAGGACGTGGCCGACGCCGACGCCTTCCTGCAGTTCTGTGAGCGCGACATCGCCTTCGACATCCGCAAGTGCCTGGCCTCGGCGGTCGCCAACGCCGCTCACAACGACGAGCTGGACCCCGAGACGCTCTACGTCTCGGCCTGCTACGCCGATGAGGGCACGACCATCAAGCGCTGGCGCCCGCGAGCGCGGGGTCGGGCCACCCGGATCCGCAAGCGCACCTGCCACATCACCATCATCGTGAGCCCCCTTCCCCTGGCCGAGCTCGACCGGCGGGCCCGGCGCGACGAGGCCAAGGCCGCCAGCAGCGGGGGTGCCCGCAAGGGTGGTCGCACCGCCACCGCCAGCCGGGCCGCCCGGGTCGCCCGGAGCCGCCAGGCGGCGGGCACCTCCGCGACGACGGAGGCACAGGAGGCCGAACGGAGCGAGACCGGCGGTGCCGCTTCGGGTGGGGATCCCAACCCGAGCGTTGCCGACGCCACCGCGGCTGACACCGCGCCGGCCGAGGAGATCGCCGACGCGATCGTCACCGACGACGCCACCACCGACGAGACGGTCGCCACCGGCACCGCCGACAGCAACGGCCCTGACGCCGAGGAGAAGAGCTGATGGGCCAGAAGGTCAACCCCTACGGCTTCCGGCTGGGCGTCACCACCGAGTGGAAGAGCCGGTGGTTCGCCGACCGCGAGCAGTACAAGGCCTACGTCATCGAGGACTGGAAGATCCGCGACTACCTCATGACCCAGCTGCCGCACGCGGCCATCAGCCGGGTCGAGGTCGAGCGCACCCGCGACCGCCTGCGCGTCGACGTCCACACCGCCCGCCCCGGCATCGTCATCGGCCGCCGGGGCAGCGAGGCCGACCGCCTCCGCCTCGGGCTGACGTCGATCACCGGCAACAACAAGATCCAGCTCAACATTCAGGAGATCAAGCAGCCCGAGCTCGACGCCGCCCTCATCGCCCAGGGTGTGGCCGACCAGCTCGCTGGCCGGGTGGCGTTCCGCCGGGCGATGAAGCGTGCCGTGCAGAGCGCCCAGAAGGCCGGGGCCCTCGGCATCCGCGTGCAGTGCTCGGGCCGCCTCGGTGGCGCCGAGATGAGCCGCACGGAGTGGTACCGCGAGGGTCGGGTGCCGCTGCACACGCTGCGGGCCGACATCGACTACGGCTTCCGCGAGGCCCGCACACCGGCCGGGCGCATCGGCGTCAAGGTCTGGCTCTACAAGGGCGACATCCTCCCCTACAAGGTCCAGGCCGAGGACAAGATCGCCCGTGAGGCGGCCATGGCCGTCGGCGAGACGTCCGGTCCCGGCCAGCCCCGCAAGGTGGTGTCGTCGTCCGCCCTCCGTAAGCGTCCGGAGCCGGCCCCCGCCGCCGACGGGGCCGCGCCCGGCACCGAGGACCCCACTGGCGCCGAGCCTCCGGCCGCCCCCCTCGTCCAGGAGGCCGATCCCGAGCTGGAGCGCCTCCTCGCCGAGGAAGAGGACATCGAGCGCCGCATGCAGGAGCACCACGAGACCCCCAAGTTCCACGGGGACGGTGACTGAGCATGCTCATGCCCCGCAAGGTCCGACACCGCAAGCAGCAGCGCGGCCGGCGTCAGGGCCTCTCCAAGGGTGGCACCGAGGTCACCTTCGGCGAGTACGGCATCCAGGCCCTCGAGCCGGGGTGGGTCACCGCCCGTCAGATCGAGGCCGCCCGTATCGCCATGACCCGCCACATCAAGCGTGGCGGCAAGGTGTGGATCAACATCTTCCCCGACAAGCCCGTCACCGAGAAGCCGGCCGAGACCCGCATGGGCTCGGGTAAGGGCAACCCGGAGCGTTGGGTCGCCGTCGTGCGCCCGGGCCGGATCCTCTTCGAACTGTCGTACCCCGACGAGGCCGTCGCCCGGGCCGCCATGGAGCGGGCCATCCAGAAGCTGGCGATCAAGGCCCGCTTCGTGCACCGCGAGGAGGCGCTCTAGCCATGGCCAACACCCGAGCCGCAACCCTGCGGGACCTGTCCGACGAGGCCGTCGTCGAGCGTCTCGCCGAGACCAAGGCCGAGCTCTTCAACCTCCGGTTCCAGCACGTGACCGGTCAGCTCGACAACACCGCCCGGTTGGGAGAGCTCCGCAAGGAGGTCGCCCGGGTCAACACCGAGCTCCGTTCCCGTGAGATCGCCGCCGCCGAGGCGTTGGGGCAGGGGCCCCCGGCCCGACAGATTGCGCAGGAGACCACTCGATGACCGACACCAATGCAGCCGCCGCCGGCGCCGAAACTCGCGACAACCCCCGCAAGGTGCGCGAGGGCGTCGTCACGTCCGCCAGCATGGATCAGACCGCGGTGGTGACGGTGATCGACCGCGTGCGCCACCCCCGCTACGACAAGACCATGCAGCGGTCCAAGAAGCTCTACACCCATGACGCCGAGAACGCCTGCAAGGTGGGCGACCGGGTGCGCGTGACCGAGACCCGCCCCCTCTCGAAGCTGAAGCGCTGGCGCCTGCTCGAGATCCTGGAAAGGGCGAAGTAGCCATGATCCAGCAGGAGTCGCGACTGCGCGTCGCTGACAACTCGGGGGCCAAGGAGGTGCTCTGCATCCGCGTCCTCGGTGGCACCCGCCGCCGCTACGCGTCGATCGGGGACATCTTCATCGCCACCGTCAAAGAGGCCATCCCCGGCGCCGCCGTCAAGCGGGGCGACGTGGTGCGCTGCGTCGTCGTGCGCACCAAGAAGGAGAAGCGCCGCCCGGACGGCAGCTACATCCGCTTCGACGAGAACGCGGCGGTGCTGCTCACCGACAAGGGCGAGCCGCGGGGCACCCGCGTGTTCGGCCCGGTCGGTCGCGAGCTGCGCGACAAGCGCTTCATGCGCATCGTCTCGCTCGCCCCGGAGGTGCTCTAAATGGCTGGGTTGAAGATCCGCAAGGGCGACCGCGTCGTCGTGCTGCAGGGCAAGGACCGCGGTAAGCAGGGCGAGGTCACCCGCGTCCTGCCCGCCAAGGGCAAGGTCATCGTCGACGGCCTGAACGTCGCCAAGAAGCACCAGAAGGCGACCCGCGCCACCATGCAGGGCGGCATCATCGACAAGGAGATGCCGATGCCGGTGTCCAACGTCGCCGTCGTCTCGCCCACCGACGGCAAGCCCACCAAGGTCGGCTACCGCTTCGACGACCAGGGCAACAAGGTGCGCATCTGTCGCCGGTCGGGGGCCGATCTCACATGACCGACACCGTGACGACCACTGATCCCACTCCCGCCGACGGAGCGCCCGCCGTGCCCCGCATGAAGCGGCGCTACCTCGACGAGATCCGCCCGCAGCTCAAGGACGACCTCGGCCTCGCCAACATCATGGAGGTCCCGAAGCTCGTCAAGATCTCCCTGAACGCCGGCGTCGGCGACGCGCTGGCCCAGTCGAGCCTGCTCGAGAAGGCGGTCGCCGAGCTGACACTGATCGCCGGCCAGAAGGTCGTCGTCACCCGGGCGCGGAAGTCCATCGCCAACTTCAAGCTGCGCGAGGGCAACGCCATCGGCTGCCGGGTCACCCTCCGAGGCGACCGCATGTACGAGTTCTTCGACCGGCTCATCAGCCTGGCGATCCCCCGCATCCGCGACTTCCGGGGTCTCAACCCCCGGAGCTTCGACGGGCGCGGCAACTACACGTTCGGTGTCACCGAGCAACTGATCTTCCCCGAGATCGACTACGACAAGGTCGATTCGGTCCGGGGCATGGACGTCACGATCGTGACGACCGCACGTACCGACGCCGAAGGCAAGGCCCTGCTCGACGCCTTCGGCTTCCCGTTCCGCCGGGCCGCAGGCCAGGGAGGCTGAGATGGCCAAGAAGGCGCTCATCAACAAGCAGCAGAGAACCCCGAAGTTCAAGGTGCGCGGCTACACCCGCTGCAAGCGCTGCGGGCGGCCCAAGGCCGTGTACAAGAAGTTCGGCCTGTGCCGCATCTGCCTGCGCGAGCTGGCGCACGCGGGCGAGCTGCCCGGTGTCACCAAGGCGAGCTGGTAGGGGTGGACGACGAATGAACGTGACTGATCCCATCGCCGACATGCTCACCCGCATCCGCAACGGCAACGTGGCGATGCACGACGAGGTGCGCATGCCCTCCTCCAAGCAGAAGGTGGCCCTCGCCGCCATCCTGCAGAAGGAGGGCTACATCGAGGGCTACACCGTGGCCGACGACACCGAGCGTCCCGGCCAGGTGCTGACCATCGCCATGAAGTACTCCCCCGAGCGGGCCCGGACGATCTCCGGCCTGCGGCGGGTGTCCAAGCCCGGGCTGCGCGTCTACACCAAGGCCGACACCGTCCCCCGCGTCCTCGGTGGGCTCGGCGTCGCCGTGCTGTCGACCAGCCAGGGCCTCATGTCCGACCGCGAGGCGCGCAAGAAGCGCGTCGGCGGCGAGATCCTGTGTTTCGTGTGGTGAGCTCGTGAGTCGCATCGGCAAGACCCCCATCACCGTTCCCGGCGGCGTCGACGTGTCCGTCAGCGGGCGCGACGTCACCGTCACGGGTCCGAAGGGCTCGCTCACGCGGACCCTGCCCGGCGCCATCACCGTCCGCCGCGACGAGGGCAGCCTCCTCGTCGAACGCCCCGACGACGAGCGCGAGAACCGTGCCCTGCACGGCCTCGTCCGCTCGCTCGTCAACAACATGGTGCTGGGCGTGACCGACGGCTTCGTCAAGGACCTCGAGATCGTCGGCGTCGGCTACCGGGCCCAGGCCCAGGGCACCGATCGCATCGAGCTCGCCCTCGGCTACAGCCACTCCGTCAAGATGCAGGCGCCCGACGGCATCACCTTCGAGGTGCCCCAGCCCACGCGCATCACGGTGCGGGGCATCGACAAGGAGGTCGTCGGCCAGGTGGCCGCCGACATCCGCGCCCTCCGCAAGCCCGAGCCCTACAAGGGCAAGGGTGTCCGCTACCTCGGCGAACGGGTCGCCCGAAAAGCAGGAAAGACGGGCAAGTGAAGAGCACCAAGAACCCCCACCTCGATCCTCGGGTCCGCCGTCACCGCCGGGTCCGCAAAAAGGTCCACGGCACCCCCGAGCGGCCGCGCCTGGCGGTGTTCCGCTCGAACCGCCACATCAGCGCCCAGGTCATCGACGACCTCACGGGGCGCACCCTCGCCGCCGCCTCGACCACGGAGCCGACCCTGCGCGACAGCGGCGACGCCGGCACCGCCAACGTGGCGGCCGCCCGCCAGGTCGGGGCCCTGGTGGCCGAGCGCGCCCGGGCCGCCGGTGTCGAGAAGGTCGTCTTCGACCGCGGCGGCTACATCTACCACGGCAGGGTGGCGGCGGTCGCCGACGCCGCCCGCGACGCCGGACTGGAGTTCTAGGCAATGGCCAACGAGCGAGAGTTCTCGAACCCCCGGGCCTCGGGCGACATGTCGCTGCGGGAGTCGCGAGTCATCAACATCAACCGGGTCGCCAAGGTCGTCAAGGGCGGCCGTCGCTTCAGCTTCACCGCCCTCGTCGTCATCGGCGACGGCAACGGCCGTGTCGGGCTCGGCTACGGCAAGGCCAAGGAGGTGCCCCTCGCCATCCAGAAGGGCACCGAGGAGGCCCGCAAGAACCTCTTCGACGTTCCCCTCGCCGGGTCCACCATCACCCACCCCGTCACCGGGCGCATGGGTGCGGGCCGGGTCCTCATGAAGCCCGCCGCGCCCGGTACCGGCGTGATCGCCGGTGGCGCCGCCCGCGCCATCCTCGAAGAGGCCGGCATCCACGACGTGCTGTGCAAGTCGCTGGGTTCGTCGAACCACATCAACGTCGCCCGCGCCACCATCGCCGGCCTCAAGGACCTCAAACGCCCCGACGAGGTGGCCCGCCTGCGTGGGCTGTCGGCCGAGGAGTTCGTGCCCAAGGGCATGCTCGAGGCCTACCGCGACCGCCAGCGCGGCGGCGGACGGGCCGAGCACGCCCACGGCGGTGCCGCCTGATGCTGCACGTCACCCAGACCCGCTCCGCCATCGGCGCGCTGCCCAAGCAGCGGGGCACGCTGCGGGCCCTCGGCCTCGGCCGCATCGGCAAGACGAACGCCCTGCCCGACCGGCCCGAGATCCGCGGCATGATCGCCAAGGTCCCGCACCTCGTGCGCGTCCAGGAATCGCCGGATCAGCAGGAATCGCCGGACCAGGACGACCGACCCGACGACCAGACGGAGCAGTAGAGAAGATGCTCAAGATCCACGACCTGGCCCCGGCGCCGGGCGAGCGCCAGGCCCGTCGACGCGTCGGTCGGGGCACCGCTGGCAAGGGCGGCAAGACCGCCGGCCGCGGCACCAAGGGCCAGAAGGCCCGCTCCAAGGTCCCGGCCGCCTTCGAAGGTGGCCAGATGCCTCTGCACATGCGGGTGCCCAAGGGTCGGGGGTTCACCAACCCGTTCCGCGTCGAGTACCAGGCCATCAACCTCGACACGCTCGAGGACTCCGGCCTCGACACCGTCGATCCCGACGTCCTGCTCGACGCCGGCCTGGTCGGGAAGGGCTCGCTGGTCAAGGTCCTCGGTCGCGGCGAGATCACCCGGGCGATCAACGTCCGGGCCCACCGGTTCTCGAAGTCCGCCGAGCGCGCCATCACCGACGCCGGGGGTACGGTTGGCCTGCTCCCGCTGCCGTGGGGCGATCGCCGCCCGCCGGCCAAGGGCAACCACCTCACCAACCGCTAGCGCCGAGGGGACTACGCCCGTGCTGTCGAGCCTCCGGAACATGTTCCGGGTCGCGGACCTCCGCAACAAGATCCTGTTCACGCTGATGGTCCTGGCCGCGTACCGGCTCGGGTCGCACGTGCCGGTGCCCGGCATCGACGTCAGCACCCTCGGCCTGCTCGAGCAGCAGGCCGAGTCGGGTGGCGCGCTTGGCTACCTGCAGCTGTTCTCGGGCGGTGCGCTCACCAACTTCGCCGTGTTCGCGCTCGGGATCATGCCCTACATCACGGCGTCGATCATCGTGCAGATCCTCGGCGTGGTGATCCCCAAGCTCGAGCAGTGGCAACAGCAGGGCGCGGTTGGCCAGCGCAAGATCACCCAGGCCACCCGGTACCTCACGATGGCCATCGCCCTGGTCCAGGCCACCGGCCTGGCCTTCGTGCTGCACAATGGCGGCGCCGGGTTCGGCAGCGTCCAGAACGCCACCAACCTCGACCTCTTCGGCGGCGACGCCAACTTCACCACGCAGCGGGTTGCGCTGGTGGTCCTCACCCTGGTGGCCGGCACCGCCCTCCTGATGTGGCTGGGCGAGCTCATCACCCAGCGCGGCATCGGCAACGGCATGTCGCTCCTGATCTTCGGCTCGGTGGTCTCGACCCTTCCCGGCCAGGGCTCGGCCCTGCAGGCCGAGAAGGGCAACATCGTCTTCGGGGTCCTCTGCCTGTTCGCGGTGGTCATGCTCGTGCTCATCGTCATCATCGAGAACGGCCAGCGCCGCATCCCCGTCCAGTTCGCCAAGCGGGTGGTGGGGCGGCGCATGTACGGCGGCCAGAGCACCTACATCCCGATGAAGGTGAACTCGGCCGGCATCATCCCCATCATCTTCGCCAGCTCGGTGCTGTACCTGCCGCTCATCCTCACGAACGTGTTGCCCACCTCCGGCTGGGGGGAGACGGTGCGGTCCTTCGTCGACAGCAACGTCGTCGGCGGCCAGGAGGGCCGGTACTCGCCGATCTACGTGGTCACCTTCGGCCTGCTCATCATCGGCTTCGCCTACTTCTACACGGCCATCGCCTTCGACCCCGCCAAGCAGGCCGACACCATCCGCAAGCAGGGCGGGTTCATCCCCGGCATCCGCCCCGGGCCCCAGACCGAGCGGTACCTGGCCAAGGTGCTGTCGCGCATCACGCTGCCGGGTGCCGTCTTCATCGCCGCCATCGCCTTGATCCCGGCGATCCTGTTCGCCGTCTCCGGGGTCCGGAACTTCCCCTTCGCCGGCACCACGATCCTGATCGCCGTCGGCGTCGCCCTCGAGACGATGAAGCAGATCGACAGCCAGCTGATGATGCGCAACTACGAGGGCTTCCTCAAGTGAACGGCTGCGCCGGAAGCGCGAGGCCGGCTCCGCCGTCGTCGTTGCTGTTCCGACCGACGAAGCCTCGCAAGCTCGGCCGTCGGTCGGAGCGGTCGCCGATCGGCTTGGGACCCGCAACGCTGGTGCCGGCTGATCGGCGCCCGCTGTAGCCGGTGCGGCCCCTCTTCGCTCCCGGCCCGCCCCCTGGTCGACCGGGCGTCCGACGGTGATCCCCGGCGCGCGTCTCGTCATCCTCGGCCGCCAGGGCGCCGGCAAGGGCACGCAATGCGTCCGGTTGTCCCGCCACTACGTCGTACCCCACGTCTCCACCGGCGACATGTTGCGCGCCGCGGTGAAGGAGGGCAGCGAGCTGGGTCGCAAGGCCCGGGCGATCATGGACGACGGCGGCCTGGTGCCCGACGACGTGATGATCGACATCGTCGCCGATCGCCTCGCACGCGACGACAGCCGCACCCGGGGCTACATCCTCGACGGGTTCCCCCGCACGGTCGGCCAGGCCGAGGCCCTCGGTGAGGTCACCGCCGAGCAGCCTCTCCATGCGGTGATCGACCTCGACGTGGCCGAGGAGGTCGTCCTGCGCCGCATCGCCGACCGCCGGGTGTGCACCGACTGCGGCACCAACTACTCCGTCCACGCCCCGCCCCGCTACGACTGGACCTGCGACGTCTGCGGGGGTGAGGTGCGCCAACGCGACGACGACACCGAGGAAGCCGTGCGCCGGCGCCTCGACCTCTACCGCAAGCAGACGGCCCCGCTCATCGAGTGGTACGCCGAGCGGAGGCTGCTCGAGGTGGTCGACGGCCTGGGCGCCACCGACGACGTCACCAAGCGCCTCGTGGCCGCCGTCGACGCCCGCACCCGGCGGGGCTTCGCCGCCGGGCGCTGACGCCGGGCGCAGGGAAAACGCCTCCGGTCCGGCATCCTGGTCCGGTGCGCAAGAACGCAGCCCAGCTCGCCACCATGCGCCGCGCCGGGCGCGTCGTGGCCGAGATGCACGACTCGATCCGGCGGGCCATCCGCCCCGGCGTGACCACGCTCGAGCTCGACGCCGTCGGCCGGGAGGTGCTCGACCGCCGGGGGGCACGGTCGAACTTCCTCGGCTATCACGGCTTCCCGGCGGTGATCTGCGCGTCACCCAACGACGTGATCGTCCACGGCATACCCGGCCCGTACCGCCTCCAGGAGGGCGACATCATCTCCATCGACTGCGGGGCGATCGTCGACGGCTGGCACGGCGACGCCGCCTTCACCGCTCCGGTGGGCGAGATCGACGAGCAGAGCCGCAAGCTCATCGCCGTGACCGAGTCCAGCCTCGAGGCCGGCATCGCCCAGATGCAGGCCGGCGGTCGGGTCTCCGACATCGGTCACGCCGTGCAGTTGGTGGCCGAGGGGGCCGGCTTCTCGGTGGTGCGCGAGTACACCGGCCACGGCATCGGCACCGCCATGCACGAGGGCCCCGACGTCCCCAACCACGGCGCCCCCGGCAAGGGCCCCAAGCTGCGCCCGGGCATGGTGCTGGCGGTGGAGCCGATGGTGAACGTCGGCGATCCCGACACCTTCCTCGAGCCTGACGGCTGGACGGTGCGCACCGCCGACGGCAGCCGCTCGTGCCATGTCGAGCACTCCATCGCCATCACCGACCACGGTCCGGAGATCCTCACCCTGGCGTGACTCACCAGTCCGGCGTGGCATTTGGGTTCGCCCGTGCTCGACGCTAGTCTTGCCCGTCGCGCTTGCGTCGGGATCTCGCGTCCCCCCAGCGCTCGCACCCCCCGCTTCACTGCCTCTGAAGGATCTCCCCTGCCCAAACCCAAGGAAGACGCGATCGTGCTCGAGGGGACCGTCACCGAGCCCCTCCCCAACGCCATGTTCCGGGTCGAGCTCGAGAACGGACACAAGGTCCTCGCCCACATCTCCGGGAAGATGCGCATGCACTACATCCGCATCCTCCCCGGCGATCGCGTCCAGGTGGAGCTCACCCCGTATGACCTCAGCCGAGGTCGGATCACCTACCGGTACAAGTGAGTTGACGATGAAGGTTCGACCGTCCGTCAAGAAGATCTGCGACAAGTGCAAGGTCATCCGCCGCCACGGCCGCGTGATGGTCATCTGCGACAACGTCCGTCACAAGCAGCGCCAGGGCTGACAGGAGCACTGACATGGCCCGCATCGCCGGCGTCGACATCCCCCGTGAGAAGCGGCTCGAGATCTCGTTGACCTACATCTTCGGGATCGGCCGCACCACCGCCACCACCATGTGCGCGGAGCTCGGGATCGACCCCAACACCCGAGTCCACAACCTCACCGACGAAGAGGTCAACCGCATCCGCGGCTTCGTCGACGCCAACCTCAAGGTCGAGGGCGACCTGCGGCGCGACGTGCAGACCGACATCAAGCGCAAGATGGAGATCGGCTGCTGGCAGGGGCTGCGCCACCGCAAGGGCCTCCCGGTCCGCGGCCAGCGCACCCAGACCAACGCCCGGACCCGCAAGGGCCCCAAGAAGACCGTTGCCGGCAAGAAGAAGGTCCGCAAGTAACCATGGCCAAGCCCAAGCCCGGCGGTCGCCGCCCCCGCAAGCGCGAGCGCAAGAACGTCTCCTACGGCGTCGCCCACGTCAAGAGCTCCTTCAACAACACGATCGTGGCCATCACCGACCAGGAGGGCAACGTCATCGCCTGGGCGTCGGCCGGCAACGTCGGGTTCAAGGGATCCCGCAAGTCCACGCCCTACGCCGCCCAGATGGCAGCCGAGGCCGCCGCCCGCCGGGCGATGGAGCACGGCGTGCGCAAGGTCGACGTGGTGGTCAAGGGCCCGGGTTCGGGCCGCGAGACCGCCATCCGCTCGCTGCAGAACACCGGCATCGAGGTCACCGGCATCAAGGACGTCACCCCCGTCCCCCACAACGGTTGCCGCCAGCCCAAGCGCCGTCGGGTCTAGGAAGAGGAAGTAGCAATGGCTCGGTACACCGGTCCAGTCTGTCGGCTCTGTCGCCGGGAACGCATGAAGCTGTTCCTCAAGGGCGCCAAGTGCGACACCATGAAGTGCCCGATCGAACGGCGGCCCTACCCCCCGGGGGAAGCCGGCCGCGCCCGCCAGCGCCAGGGCAGCGAGTACCTCCTGCAGCTGCGCGAGAAGCAGAAGGCCCGCCGCATCTACGGCCTCATGGAGAAGCAGTTCCGCAAGGTCTACGCCGAGGCCAACCGCCGCGCCGGCGTCACCGGCGAGAACCTGCTGCAGATGCTCGAGCTCCGCCTCGACAACGTCGCCTTCCGCGCCGGCTGGGGTTCGTCACGGGCCCAGTCCCGCCAGTTCGTGCGCCACGGCCACGTGGCCGTCAACGGCAAGCGCGTCACCATCCCCAGCTATCTCGTCCGCAAGGGCGATGTCGTCGAGCTGCGCGAGAAGGCCCGGGCGATGATCGTCGTGCGTCACAACATTGACACCATCGACCGCCAGACCCCGCAGTGGCTCGAGAACGGCGACGGCGGCTTCCAGGCCACCGTTCGTGACCTGCCGATGCGCGAGCAGATCGACGTGCCCGTGCGCGAGCAGCTCATCGTCGAGCTCTACTCCAAGTAGGCACTC
>JBBJOU010000014.1:0-14996 GCA_037724305.1 Acidimicrobiales bacterium | reverse complement strand
AGGGCGGCGACGTGGTCGACGGTGGTGCGGGGGTTGACCACGCACAGGCGCAGGATCGGCTCGCCGGCGTGCTTCGACGGCACCACGAAGCCGATACCGGCGTCCAGCGCCGCCAGCGACCATGCCTTCAGCTCGGGCTCGCCCCATCCGAGGCGGCGGAAGGCGACGATCGACAGCTCCGGCTCGGCCACCAGCTCCAGGTGGGGGGCGGCCCGCACCAGGTCGGCGGCGGCGGCGGCGACGGCGAGGTTGGCCTCGACGGCGGCGGCGTAGGCGTCGGCGCCGTGGGCGGCGAGGGAGAACCAGAAGGGGAGCCCACGGGCCCGGCGCGACAGGTGGACGGCGTAGTCGGAGGGGTTCCAGTCGCCGGACTCGGTGAGGATGTCGAGGTACGACGCGTGCTGGGCGAGGGCGGAACGGGCATGGGCTGGCTCGGCGTACAGCAGGGCACAGGAGTCGAACGGGGCGAACAGCCACTTGTGGGGGTCGACCACCAGCGAGTCGGCGGCCTCGATGCCGGCGAAGCGGTGGCGGGCCGACGGGGCGGCGAGGGCGGCGGCACCGTAGGCGCCGTCGACGTGGCACCACACGCCGGCGGCGCGGCCCGCGGCCGTGACTGAGCGCAGGTCGTCGACCCGCCCCAGGTTGGTGGTGCCGGCGGTGGCGACCACGGCGGCGACGCGCGGGCCGAGCTCGGCCAGCACCGGGGCGAGGGCGGCGCCGGTGAGGCGCTCGCCGGGCACCCGCACCAGTTCGGCGTCCATGACCGCGGCGGCGGTGTCGACCGAGGAGTGGGCGAACTCGCCGGCCACCACCACCCAGCGCGCCGGGCGCTCGCCGCCGCCGGCCGCCAGGCGACGGGTGGCGGCGTGGCGGGCGACGACCAGTGCCGAGAGGTTGCCGTTGGTGGCGCCGGCCACGAAGCAGCCGCCGGCGCCGGCGGGCAGCCCGGCGAGGTCGGCCAACCACCGCAACGCCTGGTTCTCGGCCCACACCGCGCCGGCGCCCTCGAGCCACGACCCGGCGTAGATCGAGCAGGCGCTGGTCACCAGGTCGCCGAAGATGGCGACCTCGGTGGGGGCGGCGGGCACGAAGGCGAGGTAGCCGGGGTGGTCGACCGAGAGGCACGCCGGCTCCAGCACCTCGGTGAAGCGGCGCAGCACCTCGGCGGCGCCGAGCCCCCCGGCGGTGACCGACGGACCGGCGGCGGCGTCGAGCTCGGCCGGTGTGCGGGGGCGGCCCAGGCGCAGCCCGCCGGGGGCGGCGTCGGCGGCGGCCCGGCGGTGGGCGAAGGCGAACACGGCGGCGGCGAAGGCATCGTCCTCGGCCCCGAAGTCGTGCATGCCCCCGTCGGTCACGAGAAGCCGGCGATCTCGGCGAAGCGGTCGTCGAGGGCCTGCTCGGCCTCGGCGTCGAGGCCGGCCCAGAAGAACAGGCGGCGGGCGGTCTCGTCGTCGGGGAACACCAGCGGGTTGTCGGCGACGGCGGCGGCCTCGCCGCCGAGCTCGACGAGGGCGTCGCGCACGCCGAGCACCGGGCTCACGTACTGGACGTAGGCGGTGATCTGCGCGGCGTTGGCCGGCTCGTAGACGAAGTCCATCCACGCCGCCGCCGCCGCCGGGTTGGTGGCCTCGACGGGGATCACCATCGAGTCGAACCAGCGGATGGCCCCCTCCTCGGGGATGGTGAAGGTGATGTTGCGCCCGGCCTCCTCGGCCTGGAAGAGCACGATGTCGCCCGACCACGCCAGGCAGGCGGCCAGCTCGCCGCCGGCGAGGGCGTCGTAGAAGTCGTTCGTCACGAGGGTGACGGTGCCGTCGGCGACCAGGCGCTCGAGGTCGTCGAGGGCAGCCTCGGCCCCGGGGAGGGTGACCCGCGACGGGTCGTCGCCGCGCAGGAGCATGAGCATCCCGACCGTCTCGCGCATCTCGGCCACCACGCCCACCGGGCCGTCGACCCGCCCCGACACCAGTTCGGCGAACGAGCCGATCGGGACCGGCACGCGGTCGGTGTCGGTGGCGATGCCGGTGATGCCCACCTGCCACGGCATGTGGAAGCGGGCCCCCCGGTCCCACGGCAAGGCGAGGAGGGCGGCATCGATGTTGGCGTGGTTGGGCACGAGCTCGATGGGCACCGGTTGCAGCCAGCCGTTCTGCAGCATCCGGTCGACCACCCAGTAGGTGGGCACGATGACGTCGTAGCCGGTGGGCTCGCCGGCACCGAGCGTCGGCTCGAGGATCCCGGTGAGGCCTTCGACGTTGCCCTCCCAGTTCTCGTCGTAGGCGACATCGAGGAGCGCCTCGTCGGCGAAGCGCCCCACCGTGTCGGGATCGACGTAGTCGGGCCAGGTGAGGATGCGCAGCCGGCCGTCGCCGTCGGGCAGGGTCAGGTCACTGCCGCCGCCGTCGCCGCCCGAGCATCCGAGGGTGAGGCCGAGGGCGGTGGCGCCGGCGGTGCCGAGGAAGCCACGTCGCGAGAGGTGGTGGGTGGGCTGACGGGGTCGGGGCACGGGCGCTCCTACCGGTACTCGTTGATGCGGAGCTGCAGGCCGCCGAGGGCGGCGGCGCCAGCGATGAGGGGGAGCAGGACGGCGGCGGCGGTGAGGCCGGCGGCGCGGTCCTCGGCGTCGGCCAGGCCGTCGAGGAACTGCGCGCGGTTGTCGCCCAGCACCGACTCCACCGAGATGTTGAAGCCGTTGAACGTCGAGCTGCCCTCGGCCACGGCGATGGCCCGGGCCTGGTCGGCCCCGGCCGCCCGCAGGTCGTCGACGGTGTCGACGTAGCGCTGCCACCGGGTCAGCAGCTCCGCGGCGGCGGCGCGCTCGCGGTCGTCGTCGGCGCGCTGGGCCACCTCGGCCAGGAGCCCGCCGAAGGTCACGTCGCGCCCACTGCGGGCGAGGTCCACGTCTTCGTCGGTGACCTCCGCGTCGGCCAACTCGGCGGCGCGAGCGTCGGCGGCGGCCCGGCGTCCGGCGTCATCGACGATGAGGGCGACGGTCTCGTCGGCGCGTGCCCGTTGACCCAGGACCTGCACCTCGGCGGTGAGGGCGATCGACTCGTAGCCGTCGCGCCGCGCGTCGTCGATGGCGGCCCGGGCCCCGAGGTGGCCGCGCAGGAGCAGGCCGGCGGCGGCCACCACCAGGACGGTGGCGGCGAGGAGGGCCGGGTTGAGCCGGCGGCGGCTGCGGCGGGCGACCTCCTGGTGGGCGCCGACCAGCAGCACGGCGGCGGCGAGGGCGAGGGCGACGGCGATGAGCACCACGAGCGTGCGGTCGGCGTCGTCGTCGTCAAGGCGGGCGTCGGTGGCCTCGGTGAGCGATTCGGCGTCCTCGCTGATGGTGCCCGCCAGCAGCTCCACGGCGGCGACCAGGTCCTGCTCGGCACCGGGGGTCCCGTCGAGGTTGCGGGCCCGGGCCGCCTCCACCAGGCCCGCGTAGCGAGCGAGCTGCACCGAGATGTCGGCCAGCACGGCGTGGGTGGTGTCGTCGTCGCCGATGAGCGACGAGACCTCCTCGAGCTGGCGGGCGGCTCGGTCGAGGGCGTCCTCGTAGACGCCGCGCTGCTCGCGGTCCTCGGGGGCGCCGGAGAGGAAGGCGGCGGTGGCGGCGGCGTCGGCCTCCGAGAGGGTGGCGACGAGGTCCTGGGTGGCCACCAGCACCGGCCCGGTGTTGGCCTCGAGCCGGTCGGTGGCGTCGGCGAGCTGGCGGGCGGCGACGTAGCCGGCCACCGCGGTGGCCAGGAGCGTCACCACGACGACGATCGACCACGCCCGGTAACGGCCCGGGGTGGACGCCGCCAGGCCCCGGAGGCGTCGGGTCACCCGCCGGTGCCGGTGCCGGGGTCGACGGCGGGATCGTCGCCACCGGGCGACTGGGCGGCGGCGGCCGTCGGCTCGTGACGGAGCGTGATCCGTGTCCAGGCGCCGACATGGATGTGGTCGCCGTGGGCCAGGGGGACGGCCTGGCCGGCGGGGATGGGGTCGCGGCCGCCCCGCACGCGCGTGCCGTTGGTCGACCCCTCGTCGACGATCGCCCAGCTGCCGTCGGGCTGGGCCACCAGGTTGGCGTGGCGGCGGGAGGCGCCCGGGTCCTCGGTGAGGTCGATGCCGGGGGGTGGGGCCGACGTGCCCCGCCGGCCGAGCTGCACGATCTGGCCGGCGAGGGGCACCTCCACCGGGGACCGGCCCTCGGGGAAGGCCACCGTCTCGCCCGGCTCCATGGCCTCGTTGGTCTCGTACCACGCCCGGTCGGCTTCGACCAGCGCCGTCCACTCGCTCGCCTCGGCCGCCACCGGGTCGGGCTCCGCCGCCTCGCCGGAGGGGTTGGCGGTGGCCGGCGCCGGCGGGGCGGCGGCGGGAAGCGTGCCGGTGGCGAAGTCGTAGCCGCACACCTCGCAGAACACATCGCCGGGCTCGGCTGCCCCGCAGTTGGGACAGGTCGCCGGCGCGGCGCCGGCGGGCGGCGGCGGTGCCGAGGGCGGCGGGGGCGGTGGGGTGGTCGCCCTGGTGGGTCAGCCCTTCTTCGTGACCCGCACCGTGCGGGTCGATCGGGTGTCGAGGGCCATCTCGTCGAGGGCGGCGACCTCCCGGCGCAGGCGCACCGTGCCGGAGGCGGGATCGTCGACCTCGACCACCTTCGCCAACAGCCGCACGGTGCCCTCGTTGCCGGAGGCGTGGGCGATGGCCACCGCCCGCCCCAGGCGGATGGTCGCCCTCGCCTCGTCGCCGGCCTTGCGGGCCTCGAGGCCCTCGTGGATGGCGTCGGCCAGCTCGGTCTGGCCGGTGTAGTGGGCGACCTGGGGGTTGATCCGGGTCGACAGCGCCTCGTCGTCGGTCCAGATGGCGCGTACGAGCGATGATTGACCGGCCTGCCCGTCGACCACCAGGGCGACCCGGGCGGCCAGCTTCTCCTCACCCACCGCGCCCGGCGGGACGCTGACGCTCACGTGGTAGTCGCGGCTCTCGCCGCCGGCCCACGCCCCCGTGGGGAAGTCCCGGGTGAGGGGACCGCCGTCGACCCCCTTGGTGGTCAGGTCCTCGATGGCCGGCGCCACCTGGCGCACGAACTGCACCGCCGCGCCCTGCGGGGCCCACACCCGCAGCGAGACGTCGGCCACCGCCTTGCCGAGGGCCCGGGTCAGGAAGGCGCGGAAGTCGTCGTCCATCTCGTCGGGGGTGGCGATGATGTCGACCTCGCCGAGCAGCGACGACGTGACCAGGCGGAGCTCCTCGACCACCCAGGCGTCGCCCACGCCACGGGCGTCGCACTGGAACACACCGGTGCATGCCCGCAGCTCGGCCTCGAGCACGGAGCGCTGCTCGCTCTCGTTCTTGCCGTCGGTGAGCAGGTACGCCAGCTTGATGGCCCCCGGATGGGGATCGAAGAGGAAGCGGGCCAGGCGAAGCCAGGTGGAGATGGCGGTGCCGCCCGACGGCTCCAGGCGGCCGGCGATCTCGACGGCCTCGGCGCGGGTGCGGTCGTCGGCGACCACCAGGGCGTCGCCGCCCCAGGGGTAGGCGCAGGCCGCCTCGTGCGATCCGACGATCACGGCGAACAGCGTGCCGTCGGGGATCTCGGCCACGGCGGCGGCGACCGCCTTGCGGGCGGCCTGGATCTTGGTGGGCGGGTGGCCCATCGAGCCACTGGTGTCGACGGCGAGCACGACCGCCTTCGCCGTGGCGGCAGCGGCGACGGTGGCGGCATCGGCGGTGACGGTGACGACGGCGTGGACCTCCTCGGCGCCGGCCGGGAGGTACTCGTTCTGGTAGGTCGAGGCGGTGAAGCTCATGGGGCGGTGTCTCCGGCGGGCTCGGGGGCGGTGGCGAGGGAGGGTGGGGGCGGCGTGGCGGCGGACGCGATCGCCGGTGGCGCCCCGGGCTCGGTGGCGACGAGGGGGAGGACGATGACGAGGACCGTGATGTTGTCGTGGCCGCCGCCGGCGAGGGCGTGGGTCACCAGCCGCTGGGCGATGGTGAGGGGAGCGTCGGTGCGCTCGCCCATGGCGGCGACGAGGTCGGCTGGCTCGTCGGTGTAGGCCCACAGGCCGTCGGACACCAGCAGCAGGTGGCCGGGACCGGGCGGGGTGAAGCTGACCAGGGCGGGCCGCCAGGCGGGGTCGGCGTCGACGGCCAGCCACCGCGTGATGGTGCCGGCCAACGGGTGCCCCCGGGCCTCCTCCGCGGTGAGGCGCCCGGCTCGCACCTCGATCGCCGCCCACGACTCGTCCTCGGTGAGCTGGCGGGCGTCGCCGCCGGTACCCACCCAGTACGCCCGGCAGTCGCCGAGTAGGGCGAGGCGCACGGCGGCGTCGGTGACGACGCCCGCCAGGAACGTGCACGACGGCGGCCCCTTCTCGGGGTGGGGCTCGACGGGAACGTGCAGCACGGCCGCCTGGGCGGCGTCGAAGGCGGCCTCGAGGTCGCCGTCGGCACCGCCCTGGGTGAGCACGGCGAGGGCGGCGTCGACCGCCGTCTGGGACGCCTCGTCGGACCGGGTGGACATGCTCACGCCGTCGCAGACGACGCCCAGCACGACACCGTCGGCGACGGCCACCGCGAAGGAGTCCTCGTTGTGGTGGTGGCGGTGGCCCTTGTCGGTCACCACGCCGATGCCGGGCAGGGCCAGCTCGACGTGGTCGCGCGGCGCCGGCTGGCGCAGGCCGCAGGCGGCGCAGTAGCCGTCGACGGCTTGGAAGGCACCACACCCGGGGCAGGCAACGCCGGTGGGCGGCAGCTCGTGGCCGCACGCCTCGCAGAACAGGTCGCCGGCCACGACCGGTGCCGAGCACGACGGGCAGGCCAGGGCGACGGCGGTGCCCATCGTCATACGAGCGACCTCGGGCGGACGGCGTTGGCCCGGTCGACCAGGCGGTAGCGCTCATCACGGTCGGGGGTGCGGTCGGCGAGCGCCCGGTAGGCGGCCTCGAGCCCGGTCCGCAGCGAGGGCTCGTCGACGGGGACCCCGCGCAGCGTGGTGGTGGGGTCGGACGTCGCGCCGGGCGCCGCCACCGAGCTCAGCGCCGCCTCGAACAGCTCGATGTCGAGCTCGGCGACGCGCGCCGGGTCGAGCTCGAGGCGGTCGACCACGCCGGCCGCCGCCGTGAAACGACCGGCACCGACCAGCGCCCGGGCGGCGTCGAGCTGGGTGTCGACCCATGCCCGGTGCGAGCGGGGCACGAGGTCGTAGGCGGCCAGGGCGCCGGTGACGTCGCCGGCGGCGAGGCGGCAGCGGGCGAGGCCGGCCGCGGCCGCCACCACCGCCGGGTCGACGGCGGCAACGACGCCGTAGCGGCTCTCGGCCACGGCGTGCGCGCCCGCCCGCTCGGCGACGGTGGCCGCCGCCAGCTTGGGGGCGAGCTCACCGGGCACCTCGGTCATGCACCGGTCGAAGGCCGCCTCGGCGGTGGCGAGGTCGACGCCAGCCCCGTCCCCCACCGCAAGGGCGGCCACGCCCCGCAGCCACACCGCCCGCCACTCCCACGGATCGTCGACCTCGACGCGGTCGGCCTCGGCGACCGCCGCCACGCGGTCGCCATGATCGAGCAGGGCCCGGGCGCGGCGCAGGCGGACCTCGAGCGTCTCGGGCACCTGGCCTGCGCTCACCGCGTCCTCGATGGCCGACAGGGCGGCGGCGGGGTCGTCGGTGGGCAGGTCGGCGAGGAAGGCGGCGGCGGGGTCGCCGGGCTCGACGCGCAGGGCGGGCAGGCCACCGTCGAGGGGCACCGCGCCGAAGGCCACGCTCGGCCCCGGTTGGGGCCGGCCGGTGGTGATGGCCACCACCTCGCGCAGCACACCGAGGAGCTGATCGCCGAGCTCGGCCACCGAGGTGAACCGGTCGTCGGGGTGGGCGGCCGTGGCCTTGAGCAGCAGGCGGTGGAACGACTCGTGACCGGCCAGGGCCGGGTGGTCGGCGGGCTCGGGGAGGCTGTGCTCGAAGCGGCCCTGGTAGCCGGCGAAGTCGAGGCTGAGCACCGTCAGCGTGCGCCCGATCGTGTACACGTCGGAGCTGATCGACGGTCCCATCTCGGCGATCTCGGGGGCTTGGAAGCCGACGGTGCCGTAGATGTCACCGGTGGTGGCGTCGGCCCGGCGGACGCCACCGAGGTCGATCAGCTTCACGTCGTCGCGGACCTGGATGATGTTGTCAGGCTTGAAGTCGCAGTAGAGCAGGCCCCGCTCGTGCAGGTAGGAGAAGGCGGGGAGGACCCCGAGCACGTAGGCGATGGCCACCTCGACGGCGAGCGGGTCGGGCCGGCCGCCGTTCGCCTCGCGACGCTGCTTCAGGAGCTGCTTGAGCGACGGGCCGCCGACGTACTCCATCACCGTGTAGCCGGCGCCCTGGTGGCTGACGAAGTTGTAGATCTCCACGATGCTCGGGTGCTGCACCTCGGCCAGGAACTGGCGCTCCAGCACCGCTGCGGCCATGGCCGCCTCGTCGCCGGTGTTGAGCAGGCCCTTGAGCACGCACCAGCGGTCGTTCACCGCCTTGTCACGCACGAGGTAGATCCACCCCAGGCCGCCGTGGGCGATGGCCCCGACCACCTCGTACTGACCGCCCACGCGGTCGCCGGCCGACAGCTTGGGCACGAAGTCGAACGCCTGGCGGCACTGGCCGCAGAAGCCGGTGGTGCGCCCGGGCCGGTCGCCCTTGGCCCGCCCGACCGGCGCGCCGCAGCTGCCGCAGAAGCGCTTGTCCTCGCTCACCTCGGGGTCGGCCATGACAATGGTCGTCGGGTCGACGGTGGGGGCGGGGGGCACCGTGACCACACCGGCGCCGATCCCGGAGCGCTGACTCCGCGAGCTGGTGCGGGCGCTGGTGGTGCGGCGCGAGCCCGTCGAGGCGACGGCGAAGCTGCGGGGGCGGGAGGCGAGGGCGGCGCTGGTCGAGCGGTCGAGCCCCGTCGCCGGCTCGGCGGTGGGCGTGGGGGCGGGGCCGGCGCTGGCGGACGGAGGCACCGCCTTGGTCCCGCAGGTGTCGCAGTAGCCGTCGGCGAGGACGGTGCCGGTGCACCCCGGTTGGGCGCAGCGTGACCCGGCGGTGCGAGGCGGGCCGGCGGGGGCGGGGGACATGGGCGCGGCGACGACCGGGGCGGGGGTCGCGGTGGCCGACGCCGCCTTGGCGCCGCAGGTGTCGCAGTAGCCGTCGGCGAGCACGGTGCCGCTCCCGCAGCTGGCGCAGGAGCTCATGGGTCGACCACGCCGCCGGGGCCGTTGACGGCGTCGCCGTAGGCGCGCACCAGGGCGGCGGCGACCGTGAGGTCGCAGGGGCGGGCCCGTACCGCGTCGTCGGCGGCGCGGTGGGCGGCGGCGAGGGTGGTGTCCTCGATGCGCCCGCGGGCGGCGGCCTTGGCCCGGTAGGCGTCGAGCAGGCCCCGCAGCTGGTCGCGGGCCTCGACCGGCGCCCGGTTGGCGGCGACCACCTGGCGGGCGGTGGCGACCCACCCCTCGGCCGCGGCCCGCCAATGCTCGAGCCCGGCGGCGGCGTCGCGCCAGCGGCCCTCGGCGGCGAGGGCGTCGAGGCGGGCCAACCACGGCCGCAGGGCGCGCGGGCTGCCGTCGACCACACCCCTGTCGACGGCGCCCAGCAGCGTGCTGGTGTCGGCGACGCGCGCCTGGGCCCGCTCGAGGGCGGCGCGCCCGTCGGCCACCAGACCGGTGAGCTCGGCGAGGGTGGCGGCGGCGGTGGCGAGGTCGTGGGGGAGGGCGGTTCGGCGGCGGTCGAGGGCCCCGATGCGGTCCTCGGCGCGCGCCACGGCGGCCTCGGCGGGGCTGGGGTCGACGCCGAGGGGGTCGGCGGCCACGGTGGCGACGAGGTGCTCGACGATACGGCCGGCGGTGGCGAGGTCGGGGTCGTCGGCGATGCCGAGCTGGGTGGCGGTGGCGGTCAACGCCGCCGCCCGGCTGCGCACCGCGTCGAGGCGGGGGAGCACATCGCTCCAGGCGCCCGCCACCTCGGCGACCGCCCGCTCGGCGGCGGCGGACTCGGCGGTGAGGGAGGCGAGCAATGCGAGCGGCGGGGGACCGCCACCCGAGGTGGGCCCGTCGAACACGGCGGCGAGGGCGTCGTCGTCGTCGGCGGTCTCGGCGGCCTCGCCCCGCTCGACGGCGTCGGTGAGCAACGGGTAGCGGGCCCAGAGGCCGGTGGCGGCGGCGACGGCCTCGGCGGCCCGTTCGCCCGACCGGCCCCGGAGCTGCGAGGCGTCGCGCAGGAGGGCGAGCTCGGGTGAGGTCTCCAGGGTGTAGAGGGCCTCGGCCAGGCGGGCGGTGCCCGACCGCAACTCGGCCAGCGCAGCGCGTCGGTCCGTGGCCATCGAGGTCACCGCCGCCGCCGCCGCCGGGCCCCCGTGACCCCGAGCTCCGTCATGGCTGAGCAATCGTAGCGGTCGTCATCGGCCGGGCCGGGCGACGCGCGTGCCACCCTGTCGCCGTGCCCGATGCCGTCGTCGCCGACCCCCGTCGCGACGAGGCGATCGTGGCGGCCATCGAGCGGTGGTTCGTGCACCGGGGCACGCCGCACCTCATCGAGGACTACAGCGCCAGCGAGGACATCCTCACCCGCTCGGTCCCGTGGTTCACGCTGGTGTTCCTGGCCGAGGCGGCCCTCGTGCTCGAGGTCGACCTCGTGTGGTGGCAGAACGTGCTGTTCGCCTTCGCCGGCTTCGGCCTCCTGCTCGGCGTGTGGGTGCTCGCCAACCTCGCCCGCCACCATCCCCCGCTGTCCCGGCCGGCGCACGTGGGCACGGTCGAGCTCGCCGTCTTCGTGCTGGGCCCGGCCCTGCCGCCGCTGCTGTTCAACGGTCGGCCGGGACAGGCCGCCGGTGTCGTGGTCGCCAATCTCGTGCTCCTCGGCGGCGCCTACGTCGTGACCAGCTACGGCCTCCTCCCCCTCACCCGCTGGGCCATCGGGCGCATGCTGCGCGAGCTGTCCACGCTCGCCGGCCTGCTCGCCCGGGCCCTGCCGATGCTGCTGCTCTTCGTCACCTTCCTGTTCGTCAACACCGAGGTGTGGCAGGTCGCCGAGGCGCTGGAGCGGCCCTTCCTCATCGGGACCGTCCTGCTCTTCGTCGCCCTCGGCGGGGTGTTCCTGGTGACCCGTCTGCCCGGCGAGCTCGAGGGGCTGGCCACCTTCGACGACGACGCCGAGGTCGACGCGCTGTGCGCCGGCACGCCGGCGGAGCGTGTTGCCGGCGACCTTCACCGTCTCGACGAGGTAAGGGCGCCGCTCACCCGGCGCCAGCGGGTCAACGTGTCGCTGGTGGTGGTGTTCAGCCAGGCCGTGCAGGTGACCCTGGTGGCGGTGCTCATCGCCGGGTTCTTCGTGGCCTTCGGCGCCCTCGCCATCCGTCCCGATGTCATTGCGTCGTGGGTGGGGGAGGAGGCCCTCGCCGAGGACGTCGTGCGCTTCGCCGTCGGCGGGAACACCGTGGTGGTCACCGCCGCCCTGCTACGGGTGGCCACCTTCCTCGGCGCCTTCTCCGGCTTCTACTTCGCCGTCTACACCGTCACCGACGCCACCTACCGCGAGCAGTTCCACGCCGACGTCGTCGCCGAGGTCCGCCAGGCCTTCGCCGTGCGCGCCGCCTACCTCGCCCTCCGACGCCGATGCGCTGGGCGCTGATCGGGCCGGGCGCGGTCGGCGGCCTCTACGGCGGGCTGCTCGCCGTGGTCGGCGAGGAGGTGCACGCGCTGTACCGCAGTGATGCCGCCGCCGTGTGGGCCGGCGGCGTGCACCTCCGCTCGCCCCTCCACGACGGCCCCGTGCCGATCGTGGTCCACGACTCGGTGGCCACCATCGCACCGGTCGACGCCGTGCTGGTCGCCACCAAGACCACCGCCAACCCCGAGCTCGCCCCGGTGCTCGGCCCCCTGATGGGCGACGACACCATCGTGGTGGTGCTGCAGAACGGCCTGGGGGTCGAGGCCGAGGTGGCGGCGGCGACCGGCGGCCGTGGCCGCCTCGTCGGCGGGCTCTGCTTCGTGTGCGCCAACCGCACCGGCCCGGGGCGCACGGTGCACCTCGACTACGGCGACCTCACCCTCGCCGCCCACACCGCTGATGGCTCGCCGGGCGGGCGAACCGAAGCGGTCGAGGCGGTGGCGTCGGCCTTCGCGGCGACGGGGATCGGCCTCCATGTCGACGACGACCTGGTGGCGGCCCGGTGGCGCAAGCTGGTCTGGAACATCGCCTTCAGCGGCCTCTCGGTCGTGCTCGACGCCGCCACCGACGACCTGGTGGCCGACCCGTCGGTGCGGTCGCTCGTGGTCGAGCTGATGGACGAGGTGGCGGCCGGCGCCGCCGCCGTCGGCCGCCCGCTGCCCGCCGGCTTCGGCGAGCGGATGCTGACCATGACCGACGCCATGATCCCCTACGCCACCAGCATGAAGCTCGACCACGATGCCGGCCGCCCCCTCGAGCTCCGCGCCATCTACGACGCGCCGGTGGCGGCCGCCGCCGCCGCCGGGTGCGCCATGCCCCGCACCGCCGCCCTCGCCGCCCAGCTCCACTTCCTCGACCGCCGGGCACCGGCGTCTCCCTAGTCTCCGGCGGATGTCTGTGCCCCCCACCCTGCTCCTCGACCTCGACGGCACGCTGGTCGACTCCGTCTACGCCCACGTGCTCGCCTGGCGCGACGCCCTGGCGGCCGACGACCTGACGGTGCCGTGCTGGGTGCTGCACCAGCGCATCGGCATGGGCAGCGACCTCTACGCCCGCGCCGCGCTGCGCGACGCCGGCCTCCCGACGGGCGAGGAGCGGGTGTCGGCCCTGCAGTCGGCGCACGCCGATGCGTACGCCCGCTACGTCGACGATGTCCTCCCGTTCCCCGGTGCCGAGGAGCTGCTGCGCGCCCTCGACGACGGCGGTGTGCGGTGGGCGATCGCCACCAGCAGCCGGCGGGAGAGCGCCGTCCCGATGCTGGAGAGCCTCGGCGTCGGCGACGACGCCACGGTGGTGACCGGCGAGGAGGCCGAGGGCGGCAAGCCCGACCCCGACCTGTTCGTCGCCGCCGCCGACCGCCTCGGCGTCGAGCCTGGCGACTGCATGGTGGTGGGCGACTCCACCTGGGACCTGCTGGCGGCCCGGCGCTGCGGCGCCCTCGGCATCGGCCTGCGCACCGGCGGCTTCGCTGATGCCGCCCTCGTCGCCACGGGCTCCTACCGCATCTACGACGACCCCGCCGACCTCCACCGCCACCTCGACGAGCTGGGCGTGCGTCTGTAGGTCGCCTCGGCGTCCGTTCGAGCGGAGGGAACACGTGTTCGTCTAGCCTGACGCAGGATGGGATGGATGAACCCGCCGGTGCCGTGGTCGGAGCTGCACCGCGCCCTGACCGACCATGCCCCCGAAGACCGCCGAGCCGACGGGCGGCCCACCGATGTCCCGGCCAACGCCAACGGGGGCGACAGCCCGGCGTGGTCGCGCACGCGGCGACCCTACGAGCCGGGCGCCGCCCGGGCCACCGGGGCGGTGCCCTACGCCGAGCTGCACTGCCACTCCAGCTTCAGCTTCCTCGACGGGGCCAGCCACCCCGAGGAGCTGGTGGAGGAGGCGGCCCGCTCGGGCCTGGAGGCACTCGCCCTCACCGACCACGACGGGCTGTACGGCGTGGTCCGCTTCGCCGAGGCGGCGCGGACGGTGGGGCTGCCCACGGTGTTCGGCGCCGAGCTGTCGCTCTCCCTGCCCGGCAACCAGGCCGGCGAGCCCGACCCGCTGGGCACCCATCTCCTGGTCCTGGCCCGCGACCCGCAGGGCTACGCCGGGTTGTCGCGGGCCATCAGCTCGGCCCAGCTGGCCGGGGGCGAGAAGGGCCGCCCCGTCTACGACCGCTCGCACCTGGCCGAGGCCGCCGACGGGCGTTGGCTGGTGCTCACCGGGTGCCGCAAGGGAGCGGTGCCGGCCGCCCTCGCCGCCGCTGGCCCCGCCGCCGCCGGCCGGGCGCTGGCCGACCTGGTCGCCCTCTTCGGGCGGGCCAACGTCGCCGTCGAGCTGTGGGACCACGGCGACCCCCTCGACTCGGCCCGCAACGACGCCCTGGCCGAGCTGGCCGGAAGATCGAATGTGGACGTCGTCGCCACCAACAACGTGCACTACGCCACCCCCGCCCGGCGCCCGCTCGCCACCGCCCTGGCGGCGGTGCGGGCCCGGCGCAGCCTCGACGAGCTCGACCCGTGGCTACCGGCGTGCGCGTCGGCCCACGTGCGCAGCGGCGTCGAGCAGGCCCGCCGCTTCCGGCGTTACCCCGGTGCCGTCGAGCGAGCCGCCGAGCTCGGCCTCGCCTGCGCCTTCGACCTGCGCCTGGTCGCCCCCCGCCTGCCGCCGTTCCCCTGCCCCGACGGCCTCGACGAGATGGGCTACCTGCGCCGCCTGGTCGACGAGGGCGCCACCCGGCGCTACGGCCCCCGCCACCGCGAGCGGGTGCCGGGGGCGTGGGCGCAGCTCGACCACGAGCTCGAGGTCATCGCCGGCCTCGGCTTCCCCGGCTACTTCCTGGTGGTGTGGGACATCGTCCGGTTCTGCCGCGACAACGACATCTACTGCCAGGGGCGGGGGAGCGCCGCCAACTCGGCCGTCTGCTACGCCATCGGCGTCACCAACGCCGACGCCGTCGCCCTCGGCCTGCTCTTCGAGCGGTTCCTGTCGCCGGGTCGCGACGGGCCCCCCGACATCGACATCGACATCGAGTCGGCGCGGCGCGAGGAGGCCATCCAGTACGTCTACCGCCGCCACGGCCGCGAGCGGGCCGCCCAGGTGGCCAACGTCATCACCTACCGGGCCCGATCCGCCATCCGCGACGTGGCCAAGGCCCTCGGCCACTCCACCGGTCAGCAGGACGCCTGGTCGAAGCAGGTCGACCACTGGGGCCCGGTGCGCACGACAGCGGAACAGCTCGACCATGACATCCCTCCCGCCGTGCTCGCCCTGGCCGCCGAGGTCGAGCACCTGCCCCGCCACCTCGGCATCCACTCCGGCGGCATGGTGATCTGCGACCGGCCGGTGGTCG
>JBBJOU010000013.1:0-15172 GCA_037724305.1 Acidimicrobiales bacterium | reverse complement strand
ACCGACATGGCCGCGCCGACGATGCCGGCGTCGTTGCCCAGGGTGGCGAGGCGGATCTCGGTGGTTCGTTCGAGACGGTCGAGGAACTTGTCGGCCTTCTTGGCGCCACCGCCGCCGAGGATGAAGAGGTCGGGGACGAGGTAGCGCTCGAGGGCGGCGAGGTAGGCGTCGAAGCGGCGGGCGAACTTCTTCCACGACAGGTCGCCCTCGATGCGGGCCCGCTCCGAGGCGCGGGTCTCGGCGTCGTGGCCGTCGACCTCCAGGTGGCCGAGCTCGGTGTTGGGCAGCAGTGTGCCGTCGATGAACACGGCGGTGCCAAGCCCGGTGCCGATGGTGACGAGGATGACGGTGCCGTCGACGTCGCGGGCGGCGCCGTAGCGGACCTCGGCGAGGCCGGCGGCGTCGGCGTCGTTCAGGAGGTGGACCTCCTGGCCGAGGCGGGCGGTGAACAGGGCGTCGGTGTCGGTGTCGATCCACGACGGATCGAGGTTGGCCGCCGTTCGGGTGACCCCGTGCTGGACAACCCCGGGAAACGTGCAGCCGACGGCGCCTGTCCACGAGAAGCCGGCGACGATGGCGGCCACCGTGTCGGCCACCGCCTCGCAGGTCGGGGGCTGGGGTGTCTCGATGCGGACCCGTTCGCCGACGAGCTGGCCGGTGGCGAGGTCGACCGGTGCCCCCTTGATGCCGGTACCGCCGATGTCGATGCCGAAGCGAACCGTCGTCGCCGGCCGGCGGCGCCGGGGGGCGGCGGCGCCACCCGCCCGGACCGACCCGGCGGCGGGTACGGCGGGCGGGGCCGGAGCCTTGCGGGTGCGGGCCTTCGCCGCCGGGCGCGGCGCGGCCTTGCGAGGGGCGGCCGTGCGGGGCGCCTGCACGTCCGGGAGCGGGGTGGGCGGGGCGAGCGTGGGTGGCACCGGCTCCACCCCCGGGACGTCGACAGGATCGGGCACCCGGGAACGGTACCGTCCCGGTGGTGACGCCGGGGGAGGCACGGGCCGTGCTCGGGGTGGCGGGCGACGTCGACGGCGTTGCGTTGCGGGCGGCCTACCGATCCAAGCTGCGGGCCACCCATCCCGATGTCGCCCGCCCGACCGGCGACGGACGGCGCGCCGATGCCGCCACCGCCGAGGTGGTGGCCGCCTATCGCCTCCTGCGCAGCGAGGCGGCGACCGCACCGCCGCCTGTCGCACCGGTGCAACCGGCGACCGTCGCCGACGAGGCCGTGCGGGTCGACGGCGACACGGTGGCGGCCGAGCTGCCCGCCGGCGACCTGTTCACCCTTCTGCTCGACGCCGCCCACGCCATGGGCGAGGTCACCTACGTCGACCCCGACGCCGGGCTGCTCGAGACGATCGTCGAGTTCGTGGGCTTCCCCACGGCGTCGGTGGTGTTCAACTTGCGTGCGGCCGAGCGCAGCGAGGGCATGCCGGGCGAGCGAGCGCCAGCGAGCCGCACTGCGATGGGGTCCGGTGGCGCAGCCCCCGAGCAGGAGGGTCGGGCAACGAGGGTGACGGAAGCGTGGTGCACGGTGGAGGCGTTGAGCGGTGGACCGGCGCCGCCCGACGCTGCGGTGGCCGAGCTGTTCGCCGCCGCCCTGCGCCGCACCATCGCGACGGCTTCCCCCTGACGGGCGGACGGCGGCGTGGACACCGGGCGGGCCGCCGTAGCCTCGACGCCATGTCCGACGCCTACGCGCCGCCGCTGCGCGACATCCGCTTCGTCCTCGACCATCTGGTCGACGCCGACGGGCTGGCCAAGCTCCCGCCCTTTGCCCACGCCGATGCCGACACGATGTACGGCCTGCTCGAGGAGTACGCCCGCTTCGTGCGCGAGGTGCTCGCGCCGCTGAACCGGGCGGGCGACGCCCAGGGCGCCAGCCACGACCCGGCGACCGGCGCCGTGACCACCACCCCGGGCTGGCCCGACGCCTACCGCCGCTACGTCGAGGCCGGCTGGGGGGCGGTGCCCTTCGCCGAGGAGTACGGCGGCGGCGGCTTCCCGTGGCTGCTCGCCGTCGCCATGCAGGAGCTCCTCACCAGCGCCAACATGGCGTTCTCGCTGTGCCCGCTGCTGACGCAGGGCGCCATCGACATGCTCGGCCACCACGGTGACGAGGAGCAGCGCGAGCGCTACCTGCCCAAGCTGGTGTCGGGGGAGTGGACCGGCACCATGAACCTCACCGAGCCCCAGGCCGGGTCCGACCTCGGCGCCCTCACCACCCGGGCGGTGCCGGCCGGCGACGGCGTAGGGGAAGGGGCCCCCGCCGGAACGCCACGTACGTGGCGCATCTCCGGCCAGAAGATCTTCATCACCTACGGCGAGCACGACCTAGCCGCCAACATCGTCCACCTCGTCCTCGCCCGGGTACCCGACGCGCCGCCGGGCACGAAGGGACTCAGCTGCTTCATCGTGCCCAAGCACCTGGTGAGCGACGACGGCACCCTCGCCGAGGAGCGCAACGGCGTCACCTGCATCGGGATCGAGCACAAGCTCGGCATCCATGGCAGCCCGACCTGCACCCTCGAGTTCGATGACGCCGTGGGCTACCTGATCGGTGAGGCCAACGCCGGCATGCGGTACATGTTCACGATGATGAACAACGCCCGCCTGTCGGTCGGCCTCGAGGGCCTCGCCGTCGCCGAGCGGGCCTACCAGCAGGCCCTCGCCTACGCCCAGGAGCGCACCCAGGGGCGCGCCGTCGGCACCGCCGCCGGCACCGCGAGCGCCATCATCGAGCATCCCGACGTGCGGCGGATGCTGATGCACATGCGCAGCCACATCGAGGCCATGCGGGGCCTGACCTATGCCAACGCCCGGGCCATCGACGACGCCAAGCACCACCCCGACGACGACGCCCGCGCCCGCGGCCAGGAGCGGGCCGATCTGCTCACCCCGCTCTCCAAGGCGTGGTGCACCGATCTCGGCTCCGAGCTGACCCGGCTCGCCACCCAGGTCCACGGCGGCATGGGGTTCATCACCGAGACCGGCATCGCCCAACACGAGCGCGACGTCCGCATCGCCGCCATCTACGAGGGCACCAACGGCATCCAGGCCCTCGACCTCGTCGGCCGCAAGCTCGGCCTGCGGGCGGGCGGCGTCGTGGCCGACCTGCTGGCCGACATCGACGCCACCGCGCTCGAGGTCGCCGCCGCCGGCGAACCGCTGGCGGGCCTGCACGCCGCCTTGGTCGACGCCGTGGCCGCGCTCCGGGAGGCCACCGACTGGCTGCTGGCGAACGGATCGGCCGACCCCCGCAACGCCCTCGCCGGCGCCACCCCGTACCTGCGCCTGGCGGGCACGGTCGTCGGCGGCTGGGTGATGGCCCGCCAGGCCCTCGCCGCGTCGGGGAGCGACGACCCGTTCCTCGCCGCCAAGGTGGCGACGGCGCGCTACTACTGCGAGCAGGTCCTCCCTACCGCCCGCGGCCTGCTCCCCGCCGTCACCGCCGGCCCTCGCGACCTCGACGCGGTGGCGCCGTCCGAGCTCCTCGGCGCCTGACCGCGGCGCCGCCTGGCCGAAGGCCGAGGCGGCGTGGATCCCACCGAACTGCCCCCGGGGGTCCCCCCGCCTCCTCAGCCCGACCTCGATCGGGCGCGGTCGGGGTGGACGGCGGCGGCGAGGGCGGCGGCGACGGCGGGCGCCTCGTCGACGGGGAGGCGGGCGACGGTGATGCGCACGGCCGGGCTCGACCGGCGGCGGAAGCGGGCGCCGGCGGCGACGGCCCAACCGTCGGCGAGCAGCGCCCGCACGGCGGCGTCCTCGTCGGGTACGGGCACCCACACGTTGAGCCCCGACGGCGCGGTGACCTCGACGCCGTCGGCGGCGAGGGCCGCCACCAGCGCAGCGCGTCGCTCCGTATAGGCGGCGCCAGCCCGCCGCAGCGTGGCCGCAGTGGCGGGGTCGACCGCCAGGGCGGCGACGAGGCGCTGCACCAGCGTCGGGACCCAACCGGGGCCGACCTGCTGACGTCCGGCCACCCGGGCGACGGTCACGCCGTCGCCGGCGAGGACGGCGAGGCGGAGGTCGGGCCCGAACGGCTTGGAGACGGAGCGGACCACCGCCCAGCGGGGCCGATCGCCGGTGACGACGGTGTGGGCGGCCACGCCCGCCACCTCGGCGGCGTGGTCGTCCTCGACCACCAGGACATGGCGGTGCTCGTCCAGCACGACCCGCAGGTCGCCGGCCCGGGCGCCGTCGAAGGCGGCGCCGGTGGGGTTCAGGGCGCGCGGGGTGAGCACCACCGCGCCGGCCCCGGCCCGTAGCGCAGCGGCCAGCGCATCGGGCCGGGCGCCCCGGTCGTCGACGGCGACGGGGTGCACGCGCAGCCCGAGGGCGGCCACGAGGTCGGCGACCGCCGCGTACCCGGGGTCCTCGAGGGCGACGGTGTCGCCGGGGCGCAGGTGGGCCTCGAGGACCCGCTCGATGCCGTCGCAGGCGCCGCCGACCACGGCGAGGTGCTCGGCGGGGACGGCGTCGGCGACGAGGGCGGTACGGGCGACCGCCGCCAACGCCGGCTCGACGGCGGGCCCGCCGTAGAGCGACGGCGACGGGTCGAGCGCGGCGAGGGCGGCCCGCCGGTCGGGCAGCAGGGCCGGGTCGGGGTTGCCGGTGGCGAGGTCACGGGTGCCGGGCGGGATCACGGGCGCGGCGCTCGCCGGCAGGGGCGGGCGACCCGCCACCACCGTGCCCCGCCGCCCCTCGCCCCGCACCAGGCCCCGACGCCCGAGGGCGCGGTACGCCGAGGCCACCGTGGTGGGGCTCAGCCCGAGCTCGCTCGCCACCGCCCGCACGGCGGGCAGGACGTCGCCGGCCCCGAGGCGCCCGTCGACGATGGCGGACTCGACCTCGGCGGCGAGGGCGGCGGCGGTCCGGCCGGTGAGGGCGGGGGGTGCCGTCACCGGCGGAACCGGTTCGCCGGCCCGGCCGCGTCAGCGTAACGTACTGGCGTGAGCACAGCTTCGTACCATAACAAAAGTCTGGAACCAGGCCTGGGCGCCACCGAGCGGGTGCACCCGCGCCGCCTCGCGGCGCGCTTCGCCACCGACGCCGCCGAGCTGCGGGCGGTGCTCGCCGAGGCTCTGATCGCCCACGTCGGGTTCGCCACCCCGGACGGCCCGGTGGTGATCCCCATGGTCCACGCCGTCGTGGGCGACGACCTCGTGCTCCACGGCGCCCCGTCGAGCCGGGCATTGGTCGACGGCCAGGAAGTCTGCGCCACCGTCACCCTCGTCGACGCCCTCCTGCTCGGCCGCAGCGCCCTGCACCACTCGATGCGCTACCGCTGCGCCGTCGTGCGGGGCCGCGCCCGCCGGCTCGCCGGTGACGACGCCCGCGTCGCCCTCGACGCGTTCGTCGAGCACGCCGTCCCGGGGCGCACCGCCGATGTGCGCGCCCCGTCGGCCGCCGAGCTGCGCCGCACGGCGGTGATCGCCGTCCCGCTGGCCGAGGCGTCACTCAAGGTGCGCACCGGCTTCGCCGTCGACGAACCCGAGGACCTCGATCGGCGATGCTGGGCCGGCGCCGTTCCGCTGGCGCTCCTCCCCGCCGGCCCGGCCGAGCCCGATCCCGGGTTGGACCCTGCCATCGTCGTGCCCGCCGCCGCCCTCGCCGACCGCCGCCCTCATCACCGAGTGGAGCCCCCGTGCACCTGACCACCACCACCATGCACGTCCTCATGCCCTTCACCGCCACCCTCGAGATCGAGCTGGTGGCCGCCGCCAAGGAGGAGGTGCGGGCGGTCCTCACCTGGGTCCCGGAGCGCTGCACCGTTGGTGGCGCGCTCCACGGCGGCGTCCTCATGGCGCTCGCCGACTCGGCCGGTGCCGCCTGCGCCGCCCTCCACCTGCCCGACGGCGCCGGCACCTCGACCATCGAGTCGAAGACCAACTTCTTCCGAGGTGTCACCGGCGGCCACGTCGAGGCGGTCGCCCGCCCGCTCCATGCCGGGCGCTCCACCATCGTCGTCCAGACAGATCTCTACGACGCCGACGGCCACCGGGTCGGCCAGACCACCCAGACCCAGGCGGTCCTGCCCCCGATGGCCTGACCGGGAACCCCGGTAGCCCGGGCACGCCATCGTCAGGACGATCGGACGGCGGCGAGGACGGCGTCGCCGAAGGCCGGCCAGTCGGCCAGCGCCCAGCGACCGAAGCCGGTGGTGGTGAGGGCGGCGCAGGCCACGCCGGCGTCGGGGTCGACCCACAGGAAGGTGCCAGTGCCTCCGAAGTGGCCGAAGGTCCGGGGTGATGCGGAGGGCGGGGTCCAGTGGGGTTCCTTGGCCGACCGCAGCTCGAAGCCGAGGCCCCAGTCGCAGGGGTCGAAGCGCCCGATGCCGGGGACGACGCCGGCAAGTCCCGGGAACTGCACGCTGGTGGCCTCGGCGAGCGTCTCCTGGGCGATGAGGGTGGGGGCGAGCAGCTCGACGGCGACGGTCAGGATGTCGTCGAGGCCGGCGACCGCGTCCTTGGCCGCCGACGCATCGTCCTCGAGTGCGGCGCGGCCCATGCCCAGCGGCCGGAACAACGCCTCGCGCAGGTAGGCGGGCATCGGGATGGCGGTCCGGGCCCCGACGTGGGCAGCGAGGCGCTCGAAGCCGGTGTTGGAGTAGACCCGTCGCGCTCCCGGTCGCCCGATCGGCTCGTGCCCCTCGAACGGGAGGCCGGCGGTGTGGGCCAGCAGGTGACGTACCGTCGCCCCCGAGGTGGCGCCGTCGCCGGGCACCCGCTCGACCGCCTCGTCGAGGGCGATCGAACCCTCCTCCACGGCGACCAGGGCGGCGACGGCGACCAGCGCCTTGGTGACCGACGCCAACGGCACGGCCCGAGCGCGTTCCCCGGTCGTCGTCCGCGCCCCGGCGGCGTCGACCACACCGGCGGCCACGAAGCCCGCCGGCCACCGCTCGGTCAAGGCCAACGCGTCGCGGAGGGCATCGGTGGCCGCCATCCCTGCACCATCGCGCGCCGCGCCCAGCCAGCCGTCTCACCCGCGCGAGTGACGGCTGGCTACCTTCGTCCGATGCCTCCCCTCCGGAGCCCGCAGCGCCTGCGGGTGCGGCGCCCCACCACCGTCGGCCTGGTGGTCTTCCTGGTGGCCTCCTCGGTGACATTGCTCGGCACCACGACGGCGACGCCCACCGGGGCCCAACCGGCGCCGCCAGCCACGGCACCGGCGGCAGCCGCACCGGTCCTGCCTCCCGCGGTCGACATCGTCGGCTTCGAGCCCGCCGCATCGTGGGTCCTCGTCGACGCCGACACCGGCGCCGTGCTCGGCGCCGGCGACGAGCGCACTCCCCGACCGCCGGCGTCGACCATCAAGCTGCTCACCGCCGTCGTCGCCATCCAGCGCCTCGCGCCCGACGAGGCGATCCCCATCAGCGCGGTGGCCGAAGCCACGCCCGCCCGCAAGATCAACGTGAAGGCGGGCCAGGTGTGGGCGCTGCCCGACCTCCTCGCCTCGATGCTCCTGGCATCGGCCAACGACGCCGCCGTGGCGGTGGCCGAACACGTCGGCGGCGGCGACCTCGTCGGGTGGCAGGCGCTGGCCGAGCGCACGGCCGAGGCCCTCGGCGCCGAGGACGACCCCGTGCTCGCCGACCCGTCCGGCCTCGACGACGAGTTCAGCCACGACGGGGGCAGCCTCATCAGTGCCCGCGACCTCGCCATCGTCGCCCGGGCCTTTCTCGCCGACCCTCGACTGGCGCCGTTGTCGGTGCTGGACGAGCACCGCTTCGCCGGCGGCGACGGCCTGCCCCACTCGGTGGTGAACCAGAACACGTTCCTCGACCTGCGCCCCGACGCCATCGGGCTCAAGACCGGTTTCACCGAGCGGGCCGGGCGCACCTTCGTGGGCGCCGTGCGCCGGGACGGTCGCACCATGCTCGTCGTGCTCCTCGATTCGCCCGACATCTACCTTGCCGCCGGCGCCCTGGCCGACGCCGGCTTCAGCGTGCCCGTCGAGGCGCAGGGTGGCCTCGACGTGTTGCCCGCCGTCGTCGCCGACGCCGCCCTCGACCCGCCCGTCCGCATCCCCGGTGCCCTCGACACGCGCACCGGCCTGCTGGTGCTGGACGGCGTCGTTGCAGGCGTCGGCGGCGAGAGCGGCCTGCACTGGAACGACGCCCCGGTGGCTGTGGTCCTGGCCCTCGTCGGCCTCGCCCCGCTCGTCCTCGGCCGTCGACGCCACACCGTGCGGGTCGCCGCCGTGCCGACAGTCCTGATGCAGCGCCAGCGGGCCGGACGGCTCGCGCCACGAGGTCGGTAGCCTGGGGCCATGTCGCTCTACGACGTCGCCGTACAAAACCTCGACGGCTCGCCCGTCGACCTCCACGACTTCGACGACAAGGCCGTCCTCGTCGTCAACGTGGCGTCGAAGTGCGGCCTGACGCCGCAGTACGAGGGCCTCGAGGCGCTGCACGAGGAGCTCGCCGGTCGCGGCTTCAGCGTGCTGGGGGTGCCGTGCAACCAGTTCGGCGGCCAGGAGCCCGGTTCCGCCGAGGACATCGCCACGTTCTGCTCGACCACCTACGGCGTCTCGTTCCCGATGCTCGAGAAGCTCGACGTCAACGGCGACGACCGCCACCCGTTGTACGAGGCGCTCGCGCCCGTCCCCGACGCCGAGGGCCACACCGGCGACATCCGGTGGAACTTCGAGAAGTTCCTGGTGGCACCGAAGGGTGAGATCGTGGCTCGCTTCGGCCCCCAGGTCGAGCCGCACGACCCAGCTCTCGTCGAGGCCATCGAGGCCGCCCTCCCCGGTTGATGACCGTGCTGCGTCCGACGTCGGGTGCAGGGATCGCCCCCCCGCTGGGGATAACCTCGGTGCCGACATGACGACCACGTTCGAAGCACTCGGGGTGTCCCCCGAGCTGACGGAAGCCCTTGCCGCCAAGGGCATCGCCCGTCCCTTCCCCATCCAGGCCCTCACCATCGCCGACGCCCTCGCCGGGCGCGACGTCTGCGGCAAGGCCAAGACCGGCTCGGGCAAGACCCTCGCCTTTGGCCTGCCCCTGTTGCAGCACATGCCCAAGGCCGAGCCGAACCACCCGACCGCGCTGGTCCTGGTGCCGACGCGTGAGCTGGCCCTCCAGGTGTTCGAGGTGCTCGAACCCCTGGGCGCCACCTGCGGCGTCCGCCTGGTGGCCGTGTACGGCGGCGCTCCGCTCGAACGTCAGGCCCGCAAGCTCGACTCCGGCGCCGAGCTGGTGGTGGCCACCCCCGGGCGCCTCATCGACCTCCTCGACCGCAAGGCCCTGTTCCTCGACGCCCTCGAGCACGTGGTGATCGACGAGGCCGACCGCATGGCCGACATGGGCTTCCTGCCTCAGGTCGAGTGGGTGTTGCGCCACACCACCAACCGCCACCAGACGCTGCTGTTCTCGGCCACCCTCGACGGTGCCGTCGACACCCTCGTCAAGCGCTACCAGCACGACCCGGTGTTCCACGAGGTCGCCTCCGAGACCGTGACCGTCGACGAGATGGTCCACCGCTTCGTCCAGGTCCACGACCTCGACAAGGTCAAGGTCGCCGCCCGCATCGCCGCCGGCGCCCGGCGCACGATCGTCTTCACCCGCACCAAGCGGGCCGCCGACCACGTGGCCCACAGCCTGCGCAAGGAGCGGGTCGACGCCTCGGCCATCCATGGCGACCTCCCGCAGCGCACCCGGGAGAAGGCGATGAAGGACTTCGCCAACGGGGAGCTGGCAGTGCTGGTGGCCACCGACGTCGCCGCTCGCGGTCTCGACATCGAAGACGTCGAAGTGGTCATCCACTTCGACCCCCCGGACGACCACAAGAACTACCTCCACCGCTCCGGACGCACCGCCCGCGCCGGTGAGGCGGGCCTGGTCGTGAGCCTCGTTCTGTGGAACGAGGAGCTGGTCATCAAGCGGATCCAGCAACGACTCGGCATCAAGATCCCCATCGTCGAGATGTTCTCGAACGACCTCCGCCTCGACGACCTCACCGCCTGGGACCCCGTCGCCGATTCCGGTCCCGCCGCCCCCCGGGTCAGGTAGGCGGCCGAGACGCTGCGAGGGGCGACCGATACGTCGGCCGCCCCCCGAGGTAGCGATCGATCAGCCAGCCGCTGTGGTGGTGGTCTCCTCGCCCTCAGTGGTCTCGGTCTCCTCGGTGGTGTCGGTGTCCTCGTCCTCCTCGTCGTCAGAGCAGGCGGTGGCGCCGAGTGCGAGGCCGAGGGCGAGCGCGCTGGGGAGCGCACGGCGGAGCAGGGAACGCATGGGTGGGACCTCCTCGTGACCGGGAGGATCCCGGACGGGAGGTGTGCTACCCGACCCGGATGGCGCCGAGGCGACAGGAGGTTGGCGCGGTGGCAAAGCCTCAGGGTCGCCGGGGTCATCGACGAGTCGCCGTCGAGGATCTTCTCCTTCGGCGACCGACGATGGCGGTGGATCGGAGCGGTTATCGTGGCACCAGCCACTCGGCCCGTACCGCTCGGAGCGACCGCTCCCTCCACTGCAACGAGCACGGAGGTACGGCGATGGCCGTCACCGAGAAGCAACGCCACGAGTTCATGAAGCGGATCGAGGAGACCCTCGGTCCCGAGCACGCCGAGACCCTGATGGAGCTCCTTCCCCCGGTCGGCTGGGCCGACGTCGCCACCAAGCACGATCTCGACGCGCTGGGGGCGGCGACGAAGCGTGACCTCGACGCGCTCGGGGCGGCGACGAAGCGTGACCTCGACGCGCTGGGAGCGGCGACCAAGCGTGACATGGACGCGCTCGGGGCGGCGACCAAGCGTGACACCGACGCGCTCGGGGCGGCCCTCGACGAGCTCGGGGCGGCGACGAAGCGTGACCTCGGCGCGCTGGGGGCGGCGACCAAGCGTGACATGGACGCGCTGGGGGCGGCGACCAAGCGTGACATGGACGCGCTCGGGGCGGCGACCAAGCGTGACACCGACGCGCTCGGGGCGGCCCTCGACGAGCTCGGGGCGGCGACGAAGCGTGACCTCGGCGCACTCGAGGAACGTGTCCTGCTGCGGACCGACAAGGTCGTCCTCGAGGCGGTCGGCGGCCTGCGGCGTGACGTGGCCACCTGGCTGTTCGCCGGCATGGGTATCCAGACCGCCACGCTGGGTCTGCTGATCAGCTTCACCTGAGCCGGCGCCGGTGCCGAGGTCGGTACCCTCTCGTGCGTGGCCCCCGTTCCCCACCCGCTCGAGGTCGTCGGGACGACCGCGGGCCGGGCGCTCGGGCGCCACCCGCTGGCCGCCTGGCAGCACGGCGACCACGGGCCGCTCGTCGTCGCCGTGCCCGGCGTGGCCGAGACGGCTCGGTACTGGGACAGCGTGGTCGGCCGTCTGGCCGTCGATCACCGGGTGGTCACCGTCGACCTCCTCGGCTTCGGGCGGTCGCCATGGCCCGAGCTGGGCTACACCATGGATGGTCACGCCGGCGCGCTGGCGGCGACGCTCGACGCCGTGACCGACGGCGAGCCCGCCGTCCTCGTCGGCCATCAGGCCGGTGTGGCGGTGGCGATGGCCCATGCCGCGCGCGCACCGGCCGCGGTCGCCGGGATCGTCGGTATCGGCACCCCCTGGTACCGCTCGACCCTCGAGGCCCGCCGCTCCCTGCGCAACCCGTGGTGGCTCGCTCGCTGGCTGCTCGACCACGAGGACCGCGCCCGGCGGCTGTGCCGCACGTTGTGCGGCGGCGGGGGCCTCCTCCCGAGGGTCGCCCGCCTGCTGGCGCCCGAGTCGGTGCCGCCCACCGTGGTCCACGACCTGTTCCTGCACCGCTGGGAGTCGCTGTCGGGAACGCTCGACTCGTGCTGGACCGGGGCCGACCTGCCCGGTCGGTACGGTGTCGGCTTTGCCGTCCCCATGGTCGCCCTGCACGGAGACGACGACGTGTGCGTGCCCGTCGAGAACCTCACCGACGCCGCCCGCACCCGGCCCTGGCTCACCGTCGACGTGGCGCGGGGCGAGGGCTTCACCCTCGCCATCGACGCCCCGCACCTCGTCCACGCGGCGGTGGCCGAGCTCGCCGCTCGCCCGCCACCCCGCCGGCTCCGCCGGGTGCCACCCCCGCAGCGGGCGGCGCCGGCGCCGGTCGCGGCGGCGGCGCCGCCGGCCGAGCTCAGCGCCGCCGACGCTGCCGTGCTGGCCCGGGTCACCCGTCGCACCGTCCACGGCTGGGTCGAGAGCGGCGCGGTGGCCGCCCGCCGCCAGGGCAACCGCTTCCACATCGACCGGGCCTCGCTCGTCGCCCACCTCGTCGGCGACCTCGAGGCCGACGAGGCCGAGCGGCTGCTCGCCCTGTCGTGGCTCACCGCCTCGGAGGCCGCCGCCCGGCTCGGGGTCGGCCACGCCACCGTCGAGCGCTACGTGAGTGCCGGGATGCCAAGCCACCGGGTGGCCGGACGTCGCATCTTCGTGGCGAGTGAGCTCGACGCCTGGGCGGCGTCCCGTCCCGCCCGGTCGCGCGATTGAGGATCGATGGCGCACGGCTCCGAGGCGAGGGCCTAGCATCGCGCCGGTGACCGAGACGGCCCCGGTGGGGTACCCGCCCCGGATGTCGGACCCCGTCGCCACCGCCGGCGTACTCGCCGAACAACTCGCCCCGGGGGCGGCAGCGACCGAGCGCGACGGCGTGAGGCGGGCGGTGCTCGACCGCTTCGCCGCCGGTGGGCTGCACGGCCTGCTCGGCCCCGCCGAGGCCGGAGGGACGGGCACACCGGTGAGCACCTATCGCGAGGTGGCCGAACTGCTCGCCGGGGCCGACGGGAACACCTGGTTCGTCTGGTTCCAACACAACCCGGTCGTGAAGCTGCTCACCGCCAGCGCCAACGACGCGCTGCGCGACCGGTGGCTGCGCGCGCTGTGCACCGGCACCACCCAGACCGGCGTGGCCTACAGCCATGTGCGCTCGCCCCGTACTGTCGTGCGGGCCGAGCGCATCCCCGGCGGGTGGCGCCTGACCGGGGACGTTGCGTGGTGCACCGGGTGGGGCCTGGCCGACCTCGTGCTGCTCGGGGCCACCGCGGATGACGGTCGCGTCGTCCTCGCCCTCGTGCCGATGGTGGCCGGGCCTGCGCTGGTCCCGTCGGCGCCGCTCGCCCTCGCCGCCATGGGCGGCACCGGCACCGTGGGGTTGCGTCTCGTCGGCCTCGACGTGGCCGACGACGACGTCGTCTCGGTGACCGACGGCGAGAGCTGGGCGGCCGGTGACGCCAACGCCAACGCCAACGTCCAGCCGTCCACGTTCGGCGTCGCCCGGGCTGCCCTGGCCGGGCTCCGGGGCCATGACCGGGAGACGGCGGCGGTGCTCGCTGAGCGCCTCTACGACGTCAGGGACCGGGCCTACCGCCTGGCCGACGAACGGCCGCCGGCCGACGATGTCGAGGAGAAGCTGGCCACCCGCGCCGAGGCCCTCCTCCTCGGGGTCGAGATCACCAGCGCCTTCCTGGCCAGCGTCGGTGGCCGCGGCATGGACCTCGCCCACCCCGCCCAGCGCTGGGCCCGCGAGGCCCAGTTCCACCTGATCCAGGCCCAGACCGGGGCCGTGCGCGCCGCCACCCTCGCCCGGATCCGGGCCGGCGCCGCCTGACCCGGGGGCCCTCGCAGCGACATCGGGCTTGACCGGCACGGCGGTGATCCGGTGGACTGCGGGGTGCATCACGAGTGGCGCCGGGCCTGTCCCGGCGTCCGGCAACCTGGCATGGACCGCCAAGGTGCCCGCCTCCGGGGCGTACCCGGGGGGATGCGGTCTCGCCACGTCGGTGGCGGTGGCCCGGGGTCTCCCACCCCGGATCACGATCGAGACAAGTGCATCGGGTCCGGGAGGCACACAGGTGGACGACGCAGACGAACGACAGCGCCCGGGCCTGGCGCGCGCCGACTCGGCGACCCTCCCCGTCACGGGCGCCTGGCGGCCGGGCGACCACCCTGGTCGGCGCCGGTTCCTACGCATTGCCGTCGACCGCCCGTTCGTGCTCGAGGGGGGCGCCACCATCGAGGGCGGCATCGACGTCGCCTACGAGACCTGGGGCGTACTGGCCCCGGACGGCTCGAACGCGGTGCTCGTCTGCCACGCCCTGACCGGTGACAGCCACGTGACCGGCCCGGCCGGTCCGGGCCACCCCAGCCCGGGATGGTGGCCGGGGACGGTGGGGCCCGGCCGGGCCATCGACACCGACCACTGGTTCGTGGTGTGCGCCAACATGCTCGGCGGCTGCCAGGGCACCACCGGCCCCGCCTCGCCCCACCCCGTCGACGGCCGCCCCTGGGGGAGCCGGTTCCCGGTGGTGTCGGCGCGCGACGTCGTGCGCACCCAGGCCCCCCTCGCCGCCCATCTGGGCGTCGAGCGGTGGGCGGCGGTGGTCGGCGCCTCGATGGGCGGGATGGTCGCCCTCGAATGGGCGGTGATGTTCCCCGAGCAGGTCGGGGCCCTGATCGCCATCGCCACCTGCACCGCCGCCACCGCCCAGCAGATCGGGTGGTGGTCGACCGGCCGGCGCATCATCCGCCTCGACCCGGCGTGGCGCGGCGGCGACTATTACGATGCCCCGTCCGGCGAGGGACCGCACGAGGGCCTGGCCGCCGCCCGCATGGTGAGCCAGATCACCTTCCGCAGCGACGACGTGTTCAGCGACCGCTTCGGGCGCGAGGTGGTCGAGCCGCTCGACGGTGGGTTCTCGCTGTGGCAGCGCTTCGAGGTCGAGCGCTACCTCGAGTACCACGGCGACAAGTTGGTGCGCCGCTTCGATGCCAACACCTACCTGCTGCTGACCAAGTTGATGGACCTCCACGACCTCGGCCGAGGACGTGGTGGCCTCGACGGCGCCATGGCCCGCCTTCGGTGCCGGGTGCTCGCCGTCGGCATCTCCTCCGACGTCCTCTACCCGCTCTACCAGAGCCGTGCCATCGTTGCCGCCGCCGGCGCCGCCGGCGTACCCGCCACCTACGCCGAGATCGACAGCCGCCACGGCCACGACGCCTTCCTCATCGACCACGATCAACTGGCCGTCCACCTCCGACGGTTCCTGGAGGACGCATGACCGAGCGCCCCGCGCCCGCGACCCCGCCCGACAGCCCCACCCTCGACAGCCCCACCCTCGACAGCCCCACCCTCGACAGCACAGCCCTCGACACCGCCGTCATCACCGCCGGACGAGCCGTCAGTGGCGCATCGCTGGCCCCGGTGCTGCACCCG
>JBBJOU010000012.1:0-16156 GCA_037724305.1 Acidimicrobiales bacterium | reverse complement strand
CTTACACCCACCACGTCTCGCGGGTGCGCTCCTTGCGGACGTCGGCCGTGGGGATGCGGACGGGGAGCAAGGATCGGTCGGAGAGGCGGCGGAGGCAGTAGCCGTCGTCGTCCTGATCGACGACCTCGAAGCCGGGCGACCAGGAGTCGTCGAAGCGGGTCCGGACCTCGACCGGCGTGCCGGGGAGCAGCGCCGCCACGGGGCGGCCGGACGCCCGATCAGCACCAGCGTCGACCAACCGTTGCCTCCTCAGGCCGTGCCCCGGTGATCCTCGCGCAGGTGGTCCGCCGCCGCCACCGGGGATCGGCGGTGGCGCCCGTAGGCTCGGCGCCGTGACCGCGACCGAGCCTTCGACCGCCCCGGACACCGCATCTCGAGGCGGGGTCCCCCACCCCGGCGCCCCCCTGCGCCTCACGGAGTGGACCGCCTGCGGCGGCTGCGCGGCGAAGTGGGGCGCGTCCCCGCTCGACGATCTCGTACGCGACCTCGCCGCCGGGGCCCCCGAACTGCTGGTCGGTCTCGCCCCCTTCGACGACGCCGCCGTCTACCGCCTCACCGACGACGTCGCCCTGGTGTCGACGACCGACTTCTTCCCCCCGCTGGTCGACGACCCCGCCGACTTCGGGGCGATCGCCGCCGCCAACGCCTGCAGCGACGTGTTCGCCATGGGCGGCCGGGTGGTGCTCGCCCTCAACATCGCCGCCTTCCCCGAGGAACTGCCCGAATCAGCGGTCGCCGCCATCTTCGCCGCCGCGGCCGCAGTGGTGGCCGAGGCCGGCGGCGTGGTGGCCGGCGGCCACACCATCCGCTCGCCCGAACCGATCTTCGGGCTCGCCGTCCAAGGCGTGGTGCACCCCGACCGCATACTCATCAAGGGTGGCGCCCGTCCCGGCGACACCCTCGTGCTGTCGAAGCCGCTGGGCACCGGGATCCTGCTCGCCGGCGGCGAGGCCGACGACAAGGCCGCCGCCATCGTCCGCATGCGCGCCCTCAACCGGGCTGCCGCCGAGGCGCTCGTCGCCGCCGGCCCCGAGGTCGTGCACGCCACCACCGACGTCACCGGCTACGGCCTCGCCGGCCACGGCTGGGAGATGGCCGACCGCTCCGGCGTGGTGTTCGCGTTCGACTCGGCCCGCCTGCCGCTCTACGACGGCGCCCGGGCCGCCGCCGAGGCCGGGACCCGCACCGGCGGCGACCCCCGCAACCGGGCGCATCTCGCCGACCACCTCCGCGTGGCCGACGGTGTCGACGCCGCCCTGGAGGCGCTGGTCTACGACCCCCAGACCTCGGGTGGCCTGCTCGCCGCCGTCGACCCCGGCATCGTCGACGACCTCGCCCCCGCCGGCTTCGTCGCCGTCGGCCACGTCGAGGCCGGCCCCGCCGCCGTCGAGCTGCGCTGAGCCCGCACCCCACCAACTGCCGCCAGTTCGGTCACGAGGGGGCTACCGGCTCGGGCGCTACCGTCGGGCGCCATGCCGACCGCCGCCACCGCGCCGCTGCTGCGGGGCGTGCTCAAGCGCCGGGGCCCGTCGCTCGTGATCGAGCAGGCGTTGTGGGCCGACGGGCACGAGGTGGTGGTCGGCGTCGACGAGGTCGGTCGAGGGTCGTGGGCCGGGCCGCTCAGCGTCGGCGCCGCCGTGTTGCCGCAGGGCAAGCGGGTCTACAAGGTGCGTGACTCCAAGGCCCTCACCGAGCCCGAGCGGGAGGCCCTCTTCGACCGCATCGGTGCCTGGTGCACCACCTGGGCGGTCGGTCACGCGTCGCACGAGGAGTGCGACGAGCTCGGGATGTCGGCCGCCCAGCGCCTCGCCGCCGCCCGGGCCCTCGACGCCTTGAGCGTGCCCGCCGACCGGGTGCTCGTCGACGGCAACTGGGACTTCGTGGGGCGGGGCACCACCACCAAGCTGGTCAAGGGCGACGCCCGGTGCCTGTCGATCGCGGCGGCGTCGATCCTGGCCAAGGTCACCCGTGACCGCATCATGCGGGCCGAGGCCGAGCACTTCCCCGGCTACGACTTCGACCGCAACAAGGGCTACCCGTGCCCCCGCCACCGCAGCGCTCTGCGGGCCTACGGGCCCAGCGCCATCCACCGCCGCAGCTGGGCGTTCATGGACGACCTGCCGTGGAGCGGCGTGCGGCGCACCATCCCGGCCGGCGCCCAACTCGCGTTCGACTTCGCGTGACCTTGGCCTCCCGGTGACTGGCGACGACCTGCGTCGCGACCTCGACGACCCCCGCGTGCCCGCCGAGGCCCGCGTGCGGGCCAACCGCCTGGCCGAGGCCGGCGACGAGGTCGGCGCCCGCCGGGTGCTGTTCGAGGCCAAGGTGCGGGCACGCCCGTCGCCGGTGAGCCTGGCCGGCGGCAAGGGCTCGCCCGTCGCCCTGCTGACCATCGGCCTCATCGGCACCGGGAGCCTGGGCGCGGCGGCGATCCTGCTGGGCGGCGGCCTCATCTGGCTCCCCGCCTCGATCCCCCTGGCGACCGTCCTCGCCGTGCTCGCCGCCCGCACCCTCGCCCGCCGCCGCCAGCGCTGACCCGCACGAACCGGGGGCGCCAGTGCACGCCATGGTGTGCACTGCTGCCCACAGAACGACGGTGTCGGCGCTCAGACGGAGGTGGGAAGGTCCCGGAACGGGCTCTTCGTGTCGATGCCGGGCTCCTTGGGGAGGCCGAGGACGCGCTCGGCGACGATGTTGCGCATCACCTCGTCGGAGCCGCCGGCGATGCGCATGCCGGGGACGCCGCACAGGAACGTCGACCAGCTGAACGTGCCCCACTCGCCGGTGTCGGCGGTGATGCGGGGGCCGAGCACGTCGGCGACGAACTCGGCCATGCGGTAGAGGTTCTGCGTCAGTGACAGCTTGGCCGTCGACAGCTCGGGGCCGGGGAGCTGCCCGGCGGCGAGCTTGGCGAGCGCCCGCTGGTTGGTGAGGCGGGCCACCTGGAAGTGGATGTAGAGGCCGGCGAGCTGCTGACGGCGAACGGGGTCGTCGTCCAGCCCGAAGTGGCGCAGCATCTCGGTCAGGCGGCTCATGGTGGCCAGGCCCATGCCACCGCTGGCGCCGCCGATGGAGGCCCGCTCGTTCATGAGGGTGGTCAGGGCGACCGTCCAGCCCTGGTTGACGTCGCCCAGGCGGTGGTCGTCGGGCACCCGGACGTCGGTGAAGAACACCTCGTTGAACGCCGCCCCCCCGGTCATCTGGCGCAGGGGACGCACCTCGACGCCGGCCGCCGTCATGTCGACGACGAAGCCGGTCAGGCCCCGGTGCTTGGGCAGGTCGGGGTCGGTGCGACAGATCACCTCACCGATGTCGCTGTACTGGGCGCCGGAGGTCCACACCTTCTGACCGTTGAGCACCCACTCGTCGCCGTCGCGCTCGGCCCGCATCTGCAGCGAGGCGAGGTCGGAGCCGGCCCCGGGCTCGCTGAACAGTTGGCACGCCACCACCTCGCCGCGGTACAGCGCCGGCAGGTAGCGCGCCTGTACCGCGGGCGTGGCGTGGGCGGCGATGGTGGGGGCCACCATGCCGAGCCCGATGGCGAAGAAGCTGGTGTCGGGGATGCGGTACCGGGACTCGAGCACGGCGTAGGCGCGCTCGTGAGCTGACGAGAGCCCCCGGCCGCCGAGCGCCACCGGACCGGTGATCCACGCCAGGCCGCTGTCGTCGCGGGCCGCCCGCCACGCCTTGGCCCGCGCCAGCGCCGCCTGCTCGGTGGCGCGGTCGACCTCGGCGAACAGGGCGACCTCGTCGTCGCCCTCGCCCCATACGAAGGGCTGGTCGTCGGCCGCCTTGGGTGCGGCGTTGGCGTCGAGGAAGGCGACGCACTCGGCGCGGAACTGGTCGAGGGAGCATGCCTCCGTCGCGACATCGGTCATGGGTACCTCCCGGGTCGCGGTCGTCGGCACGACTTGACTGGTCGGTCAAGGTAGTCGCCCGATGGGCTCCGTCGTCGTCGTCGCCGTAGCCTCCGTGGTCGTGAAGCCGGCTGTCGCCCTCTCGCTGTGGACGCTCTACGTGTGGAGCACCCGCATCCGCAACGCCTGGGGCGACGACGACCTGTCGGCCGGCGCCGCCTGGGCCGCCACCGCCCTGTCGGCCTCGTTCATCGCTTTCGCCGGCGCCACGCTCGCGTGGGCGTGGACCACGCGCCGTACCGGGTTCCCGCCCTGCACCCGCTACCTGCTCGTCCCCTTCGCGGTGTGGACCACCGCGGTGTGGGCGGTGCGCGGTGTCGACATCGCCCTCGGCGATCACGACGTGGCCTTCGTCGTCGTCCACGTCGCCCTGGGCGTGATCTCCGCCGCCCTCGCCTGGTGGGCCGTCTCCCGCCTGCCCGGTGGCCGCGACGAGCGCACCGGCGACGGCGCGCTCAGCCCGCGGGAGACGTCGACGACAGGGTGACGTCGAGGGCGAGGGTCAGGCAGCGACAGCCGCCGCCCGCCTTGAGGAACTCTCCGACGTCGACGGCCACCGGGGTGAACCCCCACGCCTCGAGCTGGCGGCCGACCCGTACCGGGACGACGGGCATCACGACGGTGGTGCCCACCACCACCGAGTTGGCCGTGAAGGCGAGGGCTTCGTCGTCGGTGAGCCACAGCGGCTCGGGGACCAACGCCTCGACCACCTTGCGCCCGTAGGCGTCCCACCCCAGCGGGGCGCAGATGGCCCGGCGGTCGTCGAGCGGGCAGAAGGTCAGGTCGACGTGGTAAAGCCGTTCGTCGACGAGCTCCACGGCCCGCACGGGGCACCCCAGCAGCGCCCCCAGCTCGGTGGCGGCGGCGGCGTCGGACCGGGGCCGGTAGCCGGACAGCAGCACGGGGGGCCCGTCCGTCGGCGAGAAGGGCAGGGCGTCGCCGGCGCCCTCGTGGGTGCTCGCCGCCGGTAGGCGCCGGACCTCGTGGCCGGCGGCGGCGAACCAGGCGGCGAACACCTCGGTCTCGGCCTGGCGCTCTGGGTGGCGGAAGTGGCTGGGCACGAAGCGCCGCCCGGAGACCAACCCGGCGTTGGCGGTGAACACCATGTCGGGGACGTGCTGCTGGGGCTCGATCACCTCGACCGCGGCGCCTGCCGACCGCAGCGTGGCCGCCAGCCCCTCCCACTGGGCCATGGCGATGTCGGGATCGACCACGACCTCACGGTGCATCCACGGGTTGATCTCGTACAGCACCCCGAAGTGGCGGGGCGGGCACATGAGGTAGCGCCGCCCCCACGCCAGCTCCGTCATGAACCGATGCCGCAGAGCTCGTCGGCGAGGCCGCCGACGAAGGGGCCGACGTCAGTGACGACGCCGAGGGCCTGGTGGCTGCCCCGGTCGGCCAGCTTGGTGACCACCGCCTGGTTGATGTCGACGCAGAACGTCTCGACCCCGGCGGGAAGGACGTTGCCGGTGGCGATGGCGTGCAGCGTGGACGCCAGCATCAGCGCGACTCCTACGCCGGCGACGAGTGCCCGCATGGCGTCGGCGGCGGCGACGACGTCGGTGAGGACATCGGGCAACGGGCCGTCGTCGCGGATCGACCCGCCGAGCACGAACGGCACGCCGGCCCGCACGCACTCGTACATGGTGCCGCCGGTGATGAAGCCGGCCTCGACGGCGGCGGCGATGGACCCGTGGCGGCGCACCTCGTTGATGAGCCGGAGGTGGTTGGAGTGACCGCCCTCGACGCCGCCGCCGGAGGTGACCGACACCCCGAGCGAGGTGCCGTGCACGTTCGACTCCATGTCGTGGGTGGCGAAGCCGTTGCCGGCGAAGAGCACATCGATCCAACCGGCGCGCACCAGGCGGGCGACGTCGGGGGCGCCGCCGGTGTGGACCACCGCCGGGCCGCACACCGCCAGCACCCGGCGACCGGCGGCGCGGGCGGCCCGGACCCGCTCGGCCACCTGGACCACGAGCAGCGCCTTGGGCTTCTCCGAGCTGACCTCGGAGGTCATGAACTCGAAGTTGCGCACGCCCCGGGCCGACGACGGCGCGTGGGTCCGCACCCCGCCGTGGCCCACCACCACCCGGTCGCCGGCCCGCACCCCGTGCATGGGCACGGTGCGCACGGCGTCGTCGCTGATCACCAGCCCGCAGTCCATCTCCGGGTTCTCGACCGATCGCCACCGCCCGCCGACCCGGACGTCGGTGGCGAGGTTGGTGGTGGCGTGGAAGCCGGCCGGCAGGACCCCGTCGCGGTCGGCGACCACCAACTCCGCGTCGATGTCTCCGACCCGGCTGGCACCGTGGACGGCCAAGCGCTCGCACAGGGCGTCGAGGGCGTCGGCGTCGTCGTGGGTCAGCTCGATGCGGGCGTGGCTGGGGTCCAGGTTCGTGCGCCCGATCACCACCTCGGCCATCACGTAGTCGGCGCCGGCGTCGACCACCAGGTCGAGGACCTTGGCCAGGATCAGCGAGTCGACGATGTGGCCGGCGACCACGACGGTCTCGGTCGGCATGGGTGCTCCTCGAGCGGCAGCGGTGGACGGGCGAGCCTGCCATGGCCCGGCGTCGGTCGTCGTCCGGCGTTGGTCGTGGTCCGATCAGTGGGGGTAGCGTGCCGCCCGCCATGGGCCAGCCGATCCACGTCGTCGAGAAGCGCTCCAGCCGCCCCGGTGTGTACCGGTTCGAGACCAACCGGTCGTTGTCCGGCATGGGCCACGAGCGCTACACGCCGGCCACCGTCATCGACGGCCCCACCCCGGTCGACGAGCTCGCCCGGCGCCTCTTCGCCCGGGGCGGCATCGCCGCGGTGCACGTGAACGGCAGCGTGGTGATCGTCGACGTGGCCAAGGGCCACACCAGCGACGGCATCGCCGAGGTCATCCGCACCCTGTACCTGAAGTACCCGGTGCGCCCCGACGAAGAGGAGCCCGTCGCCACCGAGGCCACCCTCGACGACGCCGACGCCGCCCCCGAGCAAACCGCCGAGCCGGGCGACGCCCCCAGCGCGGTGGCCGCCGCCGGCACCCAGCCGGCGGTCGCCGAGGCGACTGAGGCCACCGATGCGGCGGCGGCGACCGACGCGGCGCGAGCGACCGAGGAGGCCGACGCGGCGGCGACGGTCGAGAAGGCGGAGGCGACCGCCACGCTGGCGGCGGCGTCCGCGACGGGCTCATCGACCCCGCCGGAGGTCGCCACGCCCGAGCACCCGACGACCGAGGAGCCGGCGCCCGCCCCGCCGCCGGCCGACGTCCCGACCGGTACCGGCGGTGAGGGCACCGCCGGCGACGCCGGCACCACCGACGCCGCGAGCGCCCAGCCCGAGGTCGAGGTCCCCGACGAGGGGGCGCCGGCCGAGGAGCAGGGCCCGCCGGTCGAGCCCGAGCGCTCCGGGCCCCCCGCCGACGCCGGCTGAGCCCGCCGCACCCAGGTGGCCGGCGCGACGCCGGGGCCCCATCCCGGCACGACGGGCGGATCGGGGGCATCATGGGGCTTCCGATGTCCTCTGCCGCGTGGCAGGCGGTGCTCGGGCGCCTCGACGCCGCCGCCGCCCTCCTCGACCTCGATCCCGACGTCCACCGCCTGCTCCGGGTGCCGGAGCGGGTGCTCGAGGTGGCCATCCCCGTCCGCATGGACGACGGACGGGTCGAGGTCTTCCTCGGCTGGCGCGTCCATCACGACACCACCCGGGGACCGGGCAAGGGCGGCATCCGCTTCCACCCCGAGGTCGACGCCGCCGAGGTGGCCGCCCTCGCCGCCGGCATGACCTTCAAGACCGCGTTGCTGGACCTGCCCTTCGGCGGGGCCAAGGGCGGGGTGCGCTGCGACCCGACCAAGCTCTCGCTGGGCGAGCTCGAGCGGTTGACCCGCCGCTACGCCTATGAGATCTCACCGCTGCTCGGCGTCGACCGCGACGTGCCGGCACCCGACGTCAACACCGATGGCCGGGTCATGGCCTGGCTCATGGACACCTTGTCGATGACCACCGGCCAGCACCAGGGGGCCATCGTCACCGGCAAGCCGCTGGCGCTCGGCGGCACCCTGGCGCACTCGGGGGCGACGTCGAGCGGGGTGGTGGTGTGCGTCCGGGCGGCGTTCCGCCAGCTCGACCTGGCCCCGGCCGGGCGGCGGGTCGTCATCCAGGGCTTCGGTAAGGTCGGTGGGCCCCTCGCCTTCCTGCTCGCCTCGGCCGGCATGAGGGTGGTGGCGGTCAGCGACGTCGGCGGGGCGGTGGTCAACGAAGGCGGCCTCGACGTCGCCGCCCTGGCCGACCACGTGGCCGCCGGCGGCGGGGTGGCCACCTTCCCCGGCGGCGACGGCGCGGCGCGCGACGCGGTGTGGGACGTCGCGTGCGAGCTGCTGGTGCCGGCCGCCCTCGGCGGGGTCATCACCCCGGCGGTGGCCGAGCGCCTGGCCGCCACCCTGGTGGTCGAGGCGGCCAACGGGCCCACGACTCCCGACGCCGAGCCGGTCCTCGCCCGGCGGGGCATCCCGGTGGTGCCCGACATCCTGGCCAACGCCGGCGGCGTCACCGCTTCGTACTTCGAGTGGGCCCAGGCCAAGCAGGGCTATGCCTGGGACGAGTCGATGGTCGCCGACCGGCTCCGCGGCCGCATGGAGGACGCCTTCACCGCGGTGTGGGCCCGGGCCGACGCCTTCGGCGTCTCGCTGCGCAGCGCCGCCTACCTCGTGGCCGTCGAGCGGGTGGCCGCGGCCATCGCCGCTCGCGGCCTGTTCCCCTAGCCCGGCCGCGCTCGTCGACGTGCGATGTCTCGCAGGCCGGGCGCCATCGGTACGGTCAGCCGCTGGCCGAGCCGGCCCGCCGCCATGACCCCTGCCGACCGCCCGCCCGACCTGACCCTCCAGGAGGCCGCCGACCGGCTCGGCGTCCACTACATGACCGCGTACCGCTACGTGCGGACGGGGCGCCTGGCGGCCACCAAGCAGGGCGCGGTGTGGCGGGTACGTCCCGCCGACCTCGACGCCATGCGGGCCGAGACCGAGCGCCCTCGGCCCGGCCGCCACGGCACCGGTGAGGCGCCGGGCGAGCACTGGGCGAAGCGCCTCGAGGCCCGCCTGGTGGCCGGCGACGGTGTCGGCACCATGGCCGTGGTCGAGACGGCGATGGGCGCCGGCATCGGCCTCGACGACCTCTACCTCGAGGTGATCTCCCCGGCCATGGCCAGCATCGGCTACCGCTGGGCGATCGGTGAGCTCGACATCGCCGACGAACACCGGGCCAGCGTGCTGGTGTACGAGACCCTCGGGCGCCTCGCCGCCCGCTTCGCCCGCCCCGGCCGGTCGCGGGGCACGGTGGTCCTCGGCGCCGCCCCCGGCGAGACCCACGCCCTGCCGGTCACCCTGCTCGCCGGCCTGCTCCGGGCCCGGGGCTTCGCGGTCGACAACCTCGGGGCCGACGTCCCGGCGCGGTCGTTCCGGGCGGCGGCGGCGGTCGCCGAGCGGCTGGTGGCCGTCGGCATCAGCGTCACCCGGGAGGAGCACCTCGACGGTGCCCGCGCCGCCGTCGTGGCGTTGCGGGCCTTGGCCGGCCCGGTCCACGTGCTGGTCGGGGGCAACGCCGTGGCCGACGAGGCCGTGGCCTGGCACCTGGGCGCCGACGGCTGGGCCAGCAGCGGCGCGGTGGCCCTCGAGCTGGTCGAGGCGCTGCCGCCGCCGCCGACCGGTGCCGACGTCACCCGCTGAAGCTCAGGGGCCTGGCGCCGGCCCCCCGAAGACCTCGAGCTGGATGTTGTCGGGGTCGCGAAGCGTGATCATGGCCGTTCCCCCGGACGACGCCTTGATCTCGGAGTGCTCGATGCCGAGCTCCTCGAACCGTCGCTTCAGGGCGTCGACCTCGTCGACCCCGGCGACGCGGAACGACACATGGTCCATCCCCACCCGGCGCTCGTCGAAGGGCTCGGCGCCGGAGCGTCCGTCGTGACCCGTGAGGGTGAGGATGACGCCGGCCCCCGGCGAGCGCAGGCGCGTCCGTCGGAACCCGGCGCCCTCGACGACGCTGTGGGTCTCGAGCCCGAGCGCCTGGTGGTACCAGGCGACGCTCCGGTCGACGTCGGTGACGCTGAGGCTGAGGTGGTGGTAGCCGAGGATCGGTGGCATGTCGTGCGCTCCTTTTCGGGGTGGGACCGCGGGGATGGTCAGGCTCGGGACCGGGCGAAGCGGGCGGCCGTCAGCAGCTCCTCGGTGGCCGGGTGCGCCGGATCGGCGATGAGCTCCTCGGACGGTCGCTGCTCGACGATCCGACCATCGTGCATCACCGCGATCGAGTCGCCCATGTGCCGGGCCAGGGCCAGGTCGTGGGTGATGAAGAGCACGGCGGCGTTGAACTTCTCCTGGACGTGCAGCAACAACCGGACGATCACCGCCCGGATCGACGCGTCGAGCATCGACGTCGGTTCGTCGGCGATGATCAGCTCCGGGCGGGCCACCAGGGCGCGGGCGATGGCCACCCGCTGGCGCTGGCCGCCCGAGAGGGCGCCGGGGTAGCGCCCGGCCATCTCGGCGACGGGGAACAGCCCGACCTCCTCGAGCGCGGCCAGCGCTCGTTCGGTGCGCTGTGCCCGGTCGGTCCCGGCGATGGCGAGGGGCTCAGACACGGCGTCGAGCACCGACATGCCGGGGTGCAGCGACTGGTACGGGTCCTGGAAGATCAGGTGCATGCGCCGGCGGGTGCCCCGGAGTTGGGCACGCGACCGGCTCGCCAGGTCGACGCCACCGACGCGCACCTGGCCCGCCGTGGGCGCGACGAGGCCGAACGCCACCCGGGCCACTGTGCTCTTGCCGACGCCGGAGCGCCCGACGATGGCCAGGCGCTCGCCCGGTCGGATGGTGAGGTCCAGGTCGCGCAGCGCCTGTACGTCGCCCTCCGAGCGGCGACCGCCGAAGCGCACGTTGACGCCGGACAGCTCGAGGAGCGGCTCGTTGGAGGCCTCGGTCACGAGACGCTCTCGACGTGGCAGGCGACGCGGTGCTCGTCGCGGCCCAGCAGGTCCGGGTGCTGCTCCCGGCACACGTCGACGACCTCGGGGCACCGCCCGGCGAAGGGGCAGCCCGCCCCGACCAGGGCCAGGTCGGGAGCGTCCCCGGGGATCGGTTGCGGGAGCCGGCGGGGTCCGTCGAGGGGCGGGAACGCCTGGAGCAGGGTGCGGGTGTAGGGGTGCTCGGGGTGGTCGAGGATGGCGGCGACCGCACCCCGCTCGACGATCCGCCCGCCGTACATGATGGCGAGATCGTCGGCGATGGCGGTCACCAGCGGCAGGTCGTGGGAGATGAGCAGGACGTCCAGGTCGAGGTCGTCGCGCAGCCGTTGGAGCAATCGGAGGATGGCGGCCTCGGTGACCACGTCGAGACCCGTGGTGGGCTCGTCGGCGATCAGGAGCACGGGGTCGTTGGCGATGGCCATGGCGATCACCACCCGTTGGCGCATGCCGCCGCTCAGCTCGTGGGGAAAGGCGCGGTGGCGGGCCGTGGGGATGCCGACGAGGTCAAGGACCTCGGTCGCCCGCGCCGCCGCCGGCCGCCGTTCCCGTACGAGCCGAGCGGACTCGGCCACCTGGTCGTGCACGGGCACGGTCGGGTCGAGCAGTCCCATGGCCGCCTGGGGGACCAGCGCCAGGTCGCGACCGCGCCGGCGGGTGAGGCCCTCTCGCCCCAGCCGGCGGAGGTCGGTGTCGCCCATCATGATCTGTCCCTTGACGACCTGGCCCGGCGGTCGGAGCATGCCGGTCACCGCCAGCACCAGCGACGACTTGCCGCTCCCCGACTCGCCGACCACGCCGAGGACCCGGCCCCGCCCGACGACGAGGTCGATGTCGTCGACCGCGGTGACCGGGTCGGGGCCGGCGCCGTAGCGCACGGTCAGCCCCCGGATCTCGAGCCGGGCCTCCTCGGCGGCGGGGCGGGGCGGCTCGGGGTCGAGGCGCCGCCGCACTCCTGGACGCGGCCCGCCGGTCCGCAGCCGGGGGTCCGCCCACTCCTCCACCGCGTAGCCCACGAAGGCGAGCCCGACGATCAGCACGCAGAGGGCGACCCCCGGAGGGACGATCCACCACCGCCAGGCGTCGGTCAGGATGGCGCTGGCGTTGTTGGCGAAGAACAGCGTCGCCCCCCAGCTCACCCGGCCGGGGTCGCCGAGACCGAGGAAGGCGACCCCGGACTGCACGACGACGGCCACCGACGCCGCCCGCACGAACTGCGACGACAGGAGTGGCGCCAGGCGGGGCAGGACGTGGCGGGCCAGGATGCGCGGCGTGGTCGCTCCCATGGTGGCGGCGGACACGACGTGGTCCAGCTCGCGGACCTTCAGGACCTGGCTGCGCAGGAGGCGGGCCGGTCGGGCCCACAGCACGCCGGCGATGAGCACGATGGTGACGGTCGTCCCCCGACCGAAGAACGTGGCGAAGACCAGTACGAGCACGAGGAACGGCAGCGAGAGGACGAGGTCGGTGATACGCATGAGCACGGCGTCGATGAGTCCACCCCGGTAGCCCGCCACCAGTGCCACCGTCGTGCCGACGACGGTGGCGATCACCGCGGCGGCGAGACCTACCGTGAGCGACACCCGCGCGCCGTGCACGAGTTGGGCCCACAGGTCACGGCCGAGGTCGTCGGTGCCCAACCAGTGCTCGGCCGAGGGCCGCAGGTAGGGCGCGCCCGACGTCCGGTTCGGTGGGTGCTCGGCCAGCAGCGGTGCGAACACCGCCGCCAGGATGACCATGGCCAGCAGCAGCGCGCCGATGGCGGCGACGACACGGGTCGGTCGGGTCAGGCGCCGCCACCCCGAGCGCACGTTCACGCCGCGCTCCCGGCGGCGCGGACCCGGGGGTCGAACACCGGGTAGAGCAGGTCGTTGAGGAGGTTGGCGGCGATGGCGATGAGGGCCAGCAGCACGAACACGGCTTGGAGGACGGGGTAGTCGCGCGCCACCACGCTGTCGAAGGCCAGCGAACCGAGGCCGGGGTAGGAGAAGATCGACTCCACGACGGTGGCGGCGCTGATGAGCGTGCTGAAGCCGAGCAGGGCAGCCGTCGACACCGGGAGGAGTGCGTTGCGGCGGGCGTGGCGGCGCACCGCTCGTTCGGTCAGACCCTTCGCCCGAGCCATGAAGACGTAGTCCTCCTGGAGCTCGGTGACCATCGCCGACCGGGCCACCAGGAACGTCGAGCCCGCCCCGGCGAGGGTCAGCGTGGCGACCGGGAGGACCAGGCGGGTGGCGGCGTCGCGCATTGCCGCCCACGACCCCAGCTCGCCGGGCGAGATGGCGCCGTAGACCGGAAACCAGTCGAGCTCCACCGAGAACACCAACAGGAGCATGAGGCCGACGAAGAACGCCGGGAGCGCGTCCACGGCCAGCACCGTGGTCAACAGGCCGATGTCGCGCTTGGACCCGCGCCGCCACCCGCCGGCGAACCCGAGCGTCACGCCGATGGCGGTGGCCAGCACCACCGCGGTGCCGACCAGCAGCAGCGTCCACCCCAGGCGGTCGAGGACGACGTCGCGGACCGGCTCCCCGGTGCGGATCGAGACGCCGAGGTCGCCCCGGCCGAGGTTGCGGACGTAGGCGCCGAACTGCTCCCCGGTCGAGCCGTCGAGCTCGTAGCGCGACAGGATGTCGCGGCGTTCGTCCTCGGTGAGCACCCCGGCACTGTCGGGCGGGGCCAGGTAGTCGGCGGGGTCGCCCGGTGCCAGGCGGGGCAGCCCGAAGTTCAGCACGAAGGCGGCGACCACGACGAGCACGTACTGGGCCGCCAACCGCAGCGAGCGCCGCATCTCAGCTCGCCGGGGTCGCAGGCGTCACGGGCGGTGCGACGTCAGTCCTCGACGGTGCCGGCCCGGTTGCGCTTGGGGCCCTTCAGCGCCACGGCGGCGGCGACGGCCATGAGCCCGGCGACGATGGCGATGACGAGACCGGCCGACGGACCGTCGTCGCCACCGGCGGCGACGGGGGCGGCGGTCTCATCGGCGCCGTCGGTCGGCGCCGCCTCCTCGTCGCCGTCGGTCGGCGCCGCCTCCTCGTCGCCGGCGGCGTCGCCACCCTCGACGTTGGCGTAGTCGGCCAGGAAGGAGCGCTTGGTGAACACGCCGTGGCCGGGGTCGGAGATCCAGCCGTCGTAGGTGTCGACGTTGTAGGCCCACCGGCCGTCGGGGTAGTAGAGGGTGACGGCCGGGACGACCTCGGCGAAGCGTTCCTGCGCCTCCTCCATCTGCGGCAACCGGTCCTCAGGAGGTGTCGCCAGTGACTCCTCCATGATGGCGTCGAGCTCGGGATCGGCGATGCCGGAGAAGACGGCGCCGACACCCTGGCCGGGCGAGTGGAAGAAGAAGTACAGGTGGTCGGGATCGGCGTGGGCGTGGGACTCGAAGACGGCGATGAACATGTCGACCGGGGGCGACTCGCCCGGCGCCGGTGGGCGCCGGGCGGCGGTGATGGCGGCCGGGTCGAGCGATTCGACGGTGATGGCCACGCCGATGGCAGCGGCCTGCTCGGCCACCAGCTCGGCGGAGCGGAGCTGGGGCGGGGCGAAGGAGTTTGCCAGCAACGTGAATGCCAGCGGCGTCCCGTCGGGGGCGACGCGGGTGCCGTCGCCGCCGCGGGCGTAGCCGGCGTCGTCGAGCATCGCGTTGGCGGCGTCGACGTCGAAGTCGTGCCCGCCCTCGGGATGGGCCCACGGTGAGTCCGGATGCGTCCACGTGTCGTTCCCGGGCCGGGCCAGGCCGCCCTCCACCAGCTCGACGATGGTGTCGAGGTCGAGTGACCGGCTGATGGCCTGGCGGACGATCGGGTCGTTCAGGACCGGCTTGCGGGTGTTGAACGTGAGGTACACGGACTCGAAGCGGGTCCCCTCGATGATGTCGAGCTGGTCGTTGCCCTCGACGCCCTCCACCAGCGGGGCGGGGAGGTTGCGGGTCACGAAGTCGAGGTCGCCCGACTGCAGCCCGGCGAAGGCCGCCTGGGCGTCGCGCACCACCGGCATCTCCAGCACGTCGACGGTGGGAGCGCCGAAGAAGTAGTCCTCGTTGGCCTCGAGCCGGTACGACGTGTCGGGGACGTACTCCACCATGCGGAACGGCCCGGTGCCCACCTGCAGGCCGGTGGCGTCGGCCTCGGGGTCGACGACGCCCGACCAGATGTGCTCGGGGATGATCGGCAGATCGCCGCCGGGGAGGAGCTCGAAGCTCGGCACCGGTTCGACGAAGTTCAGGGTCACGGTGAGGGGGTCGACCACCTCGGCCGATTCGAACTGCGGGTGCTCCCAGACGTGGTGGCCGTAGCGACCCGCCTTCTCGCCGTCGGCGAAGTACTCGAACGTGAAGGCCACGTCGTCGGCGGTGAACTCCTCACCGTCGTGCCAGGTGACGTCCTCGCGCAGCGACACCGTCCACGACCGGAAGTCGTCGGACGGCTCGGCGCCCGTCGCCAACCACGGTTCCGGATCGAGGCGGGCCTGGGACCAGAACAGGGTGTCGTAGACCAGCATCGTGAAGTCGTGGGTGATGGGCAGGGCCTGGGGGGAGATGAACGGGTTGAGGTTCTTCTCGGCGGCGTGCAACCCGATGGTGACGACGACGGGCTCGTCCTGGGCACCAACGGGACCGGAGGAGGTGACGCCGACCAGGGCGAGTGCCCCCAGCAGGACGGCAGCCGACACGTGACGAGTTCGCATTCGCTCTCCCCCGGAGATGACAGGGGCCCGGCGGCCCGCGACGGCGGCAATGGTACCCGGGACAACTAGTGAGACCCGCAAAACGTTCATCTCGGATGAAGGTTCGCCCTCCGGTTGCGAGCGGCGAACGGGTGTTCGATACTGGTGGGGTGCGCAGGGAGGGAGCCGAGGCCCGGCTCGAGGAGTTGGCGGCGATCGCCGAGCGGGTGCGGCCCACCGTCCTCGCCGGCGAGCAGGTCCTGCCCGTCCTGGGGGCGCTCGCCGGGCTGCTGCCGGGGGGGCTGCGGCGGGGTTCGTCGCTCGCCGTGGGGGCCGGCCGGGCCGGTCGTCCGGGTGGGGGTGCCACCTCACTGGCGCTGGCGGTGGCGGCGGGACCGTCGGCCGCGGGCTCGTGGGTGGCGGCGGTGGGCGTGCCGTCGCTGGGGCTGGCGGCGGCCGCCGGCTACGGCGTCGACCTCGGCCGGCTGGTGCTGGTGGCCGACCCGCCTGCTGACCGCTTCGGCCAGGTGGTGGCCCTGCTGGTCGACGCCTTCGACGTGGTGCTGGTGCG
>JBBJOU010000011.1:0-16700 GCA_037724305.1 Acidimicrobiales bacterium | reverse complement strand
CCAGGAGCCATGTCCGGGTCTGACGGTGGTCGCCCCGGGAGATGCCGGCGACGGCGAGCACCATGGTGAGCGAGCTCATGAGCAGGATGAACGAGCTCGCCGAGGTGAAGGGGATGTCGTAGAGGTCGGCCGGGGCCACCTGTTGCTCGACGGGGAGGGTGTCGGGCACCCGGGTCTTGTAGAGCAGGTAGGTGGAGATGAGCCCACCGAACAGCAGGCACTCGGTGCCGAGGAACGTCCACATGGCGAGCTTCTCGTTGGAGAGCCCGGTGTAGGTCCAGCCGTGCTCGCCCGGCTTGGGGCTGTGGACCGGCGGGACGTGCCCGGCGGACGGCGTCTCGACGACGGTGGCGGTGTCAACCAACGGGAGCGGCCTCCTCGGACTCGGTGGTCGCCGGCGTCGCCGGCGGGTCGGCGTCGTCGCCATCGCCCGCCGTCGCGGCGGCGGCGGGCAGCCCGGCGGCGGCGCCGCCGTCGTCGCCGTCGCCGTCATGCGCCCCGTGGTCGTCGTGGTCGCCGTGGCCGCGCTCGCTGGAGGGCTCCAGGGCCCAGCCGTAGATGGCCCCGAAGATGATCACGCCGCCGGCGATGGCCAGGCCCAGGTTGAAGATCAACCCGAAGGCCACGACGGGCATGCCGAAGGCCAGCACGATGGGCCAGTACGAGGGGCTGGGCAGGTGCGGGTCGGCGTCGCCCTTCTGCACGACATCCGCCGTCTGGGCGATGCGGACGGGTCGTCCCCGGTCGTCCTCGGCGTACTTGCGGTGCCAGAAGTCGTCGAGGTGGGCGACGGTGGGGACCTCGTCGAAGTTGTGCGCCGGAGTGGGGTTGGCGGTCATCCACTCGAGCGAGCGGGCGTCCCACGGGTCGGGCGCCATGGCCGGGCGACCGGCCGCCTTGTACTTCCGGTAGCTGCCGGCGATGTTGGCCAGTAGCACCGCGAACGAGGCGGCGATGATGAAGGCGCCGACGGTCTCGATCTGGTTCCAGATCTCGAAGCCGTAACCCTCCTGGTAGGTGTAGGTACGGCGAGGCTGGCCGATGAGGCCGACCACGTGCATGGGCCCGAACGTCAGGTTCATGCCGATGATGGTGAGCCAGAAGTGCCAGGTCCCGGCCCGCTCACCCAGCTTGTGGCCGAAGGCCTTGGGCCACCAGAAGTACATGCCGCCGTAGAAGCCGAGCAGGGCGCCGCCGAAGATGACGTAGTGGAAGTGGGCGACGATGTAGTAGGTGTCGGTCTGCTGGAGGTCCGACGGTGCCACTGCGTGGGTGACCCCCGACAGGCCGCCGATGGTGAACATCGCCACCAGGCCGATGGAGAACTTCATGGCGGTGGCGAAGATGATCTTGCCGCCCCACATTGTGGCCATCCAGTTGAGGATCTTCACGCCGGTGGGCACGGCGATGAACATGGTCGACACGCTGAAGGCGGCCACCGAGATGGGACCGACGCCGGAGGCGAACATGTGGTGCGCCCACACGCCCCAGCCCATGAACCCGATGGCGATCCCCGAGAACACCATGAACGGGTAGCCGAAGATGGGCTTGCGGCTGAACACCGGGATGATCTCGGAGATGATGCCGAAGGCGGGCAGGACGAGGATGTAGACCTCGGGGTGGCCGAAGATCCAGAACAGGTGCTCCCACAGGAGCGGGTCGGCGCCGGCCTCGACGTTGAAGAAGTTGGCGTCGAACAACCGGTCGAAGGTGAGCAGGAACAGCGCCACGGTGATGACCGGCATGGCGAAGGCCAGGAGGAACTGGGTGACCAGGGCCATCCAGGTGAACACCGGCATCTTCATGAGGCTCATGCCCGGTGCCCGCAGGTTGACGACGGTGACGATGAGGTTGACCGCGCCCACGGTGGAGGCGATGCCGGTGATGAGCAGGCCGAGCGTGTAGAAGTCCATGCCGTGGCTGGGTGAGAAGATCGGGTTGGTGTTCGGTGCGTAGGCGAACCAGCCGCCGTCGGGGGCGCCGCCGAGGAGCCACGACGAGTTGAGGAACAGGCCACCGAAGATGAAGAGCCAGAACGACAGGGCGTTCAGCCGGGGGAAGGCGACGTCGCGGGCGCCGACCTGCAACGGCAGCAGGTAGTTCATGAAGGCGGCGCCGAGGGGCATGACGACCAGGAAGATCATGGTCACGCCGTGCATCGTGAACAACTGGCTGTAGAGATCGGATGAGACCAGCTGGCCGTTCGGCTGGGCGAGCTGGGCGCGGATCAGCAGGGCCTCGAGGCCGCCGATGACGAAGAAGAACAACGCCGAGGCGCCGTACATGACGCCGACCTTCTTGTGGTCGACGCCGGTGACCCACGCCTTCCAACCCGTGCGTTGGTTGGGCCGGACGAAGACGCCGAGGGCGCGGGCCGGGTCGGTGGTGGGGGGACGGTCGCCACCCGGCAGGGCGAGAGGCCCGGAGGGGGGGAGCTCGGTGATCGCCATGCGGGGCTCAGTCCTCCGTCGGTGTCTGGAGGGGCGGGGGGTCGCCCAGGGTCTGCAGGTACTCGATGAGGTCGTCGATCTCGTCCTCGGAGAGCCCGAGGTTCGGCATCCCGCGCGGGTCACCGGACTCGGGTTCGGTGTACATCGGCTTCTCGGCGGGGGCGTTGCGCAACCACGCCTCGAGGGTGTCGCGGTCGAACTCGCCGTTCTCGTCGTAGAGCTCGAACAGCCCGCCGGCGTAGACGCCCCGGCTCATGAGGTGGGTGAGGTTGGGGGCGTAGCCGCTGACCAGGGCGGCCTCGCCCTCGACCACGATGGGCTCCCCCTCTTCGTCCTCCAGCCCGTTGACCTGGTGGCACTGGCTGCAGCGGCCGATGAAGGACTGCTGGCCGGCGCTGCCGGGCTCGCCCTCTGCGCCCTCCTCGCCCACGGCGAGCATGGGCTGGTCCTCCTGCTGCTGGTCGAGCCAGTCGGCGAAGTCGGCCTCGCTGAGGGCCACCACCCGCTGCTGCATGTTGGCGTGGGACAGCCCGCAGAACTCCTTGCACTGGCCGTCGAAGATGCCGGGCGCGTCGGCCTCGATGTTGAGCGTGTGCACCCGACCGGGCACTGCGTCGCGGGTGCCGTTCAGGGCAGGGATCCAGAACGAGTGGATGACGTCGCGGGAGGTGATGTTGAGGGTGATCGGCACGCCGGCGGGGATCACCAGGTCGTTGGCGGTGACGATCTCGGCGCCGTTGCCGGTGTCGCCGTCGAGCTCGTACTCGTAGCCCCACCACCACTGGTGGCCGTAGACGGTGATCTCCATCGCCTCGAACTGGCCTGCGTCGGCCGGGTTGTCCTCGATGGCGAACAGGGTGGCGACCGTGGCCACGGCCACGCCGGCGAGCAGCACCGCGGGCCCGATGGTCCACCCGATCTCCAGCTTGAAGTTGCCCTCGAGCTGGCGGGGATCGTCGTCGCCCTGGGCCCGCTTGTGGCCCTGGAGCAGCACGTAGGCGAGGCCCACGGCCACGCCCACGCCCACCACGCCGGCGATGACGAACACCGGAACCTGGAGGTTGTTGATCTTGCGGGCGTAGGACCCTTCGGGCGTGAAGATGTCCTGGCGTTCGTCGCCGCAGGCGGCGAGCAGCACCACCAGGCCGGCGAGGCCGGCGGCGCGCAGTCGACGCTGCCGGGCGGGAGGGTGGCTCATTGGCTCCGACACTCTCGCGATCCGGTTCATACTGCCAAACCGGAGGCGACAGCAGCGCCCGGCGCGGGGGCCTCGACGCCCTCTTCGGTCTCGTCGCCGGTGTCGGGCTCGTTGCCGGATTCGCCGCCGGTCTCACCGCCGGTCTCGCCACCGGTCTCGCCACCGTCGACGTCGGCCTCGCTCTCGACCTCGGCATCGTCGCCCCCGGACTCGCCGCCCTCGGCTTCGCCGCCCTCGGCTTCGCCGCCCTCGTGTTCCTCGGCTTCCTCGGCGTGGACCTCGAACTCCCGCTCGCCGACCACGGCGGCGGTCACGCCGCCGCCGACGATGGCCACGGCCGTGACCACCACCAGACCGGCGATGGTGTCCCGGGAGAGCTTGGGCTTGTAGGCGACGAGAAAGGCGAAGCCGAGCACGACGGCCGCCACCACCACGGCGATCAGGCTGGAGGCGAGGCTCGGCAGGGCGAGGAACATCCGGCTGACGGCGAAGATCACGATGCCGACCACGGCGGCGCCCGCCACCGGGATCTCGATCGGGTACATCAGGCGGTTGCGGATCTCCCGGTTGACCTGCGGGTCGCCGCTGGCCCGGTCGGACCACACCTGCACCGTCCACTCCAGGGCGACGAGCAGCCCGACCAGCCCACCGATGACGAACAGCACCGGACTGATGACGACGCCGAGCACCACCAGGACGACGGCGAAGGCACCGAGCACGGGCCAGTAGGCCGGGCCGGCGGCGGGCACGGCCGGCGGAGGCGTGTCGAGGCCGGCGACCGCCGCCTGGACCTCGGGGTCGCCGTCACGGAGCAGGGCGAGGGCCGTGCCGAGCACGGCGGAGACGGCGGCGATGAACACCAGCACCACGTAGCCCGAGGCGTCGCCCACACCACCGAGGAGACCGAAGGAGAGCACGCCGGACAGGCCGCCACCGGTGCCGAAGCCGTACACCGCCGCGGCGAACAGCGCCACGGCGGTCACGGCGTAGAAGAACTTGGTACCGGTGGTGAACATCGACTGGGGAGCCCCTACTTGGTGATGAAGATCGCGTACCAGATGACGACGTACACGGCGACGGCGACGTCCCAGAGGATCGTGGCGGCCACGATGCCCTCACGGTCCCGGGGGCCGTACTGGCCGCCGAGGGTGCGGAACGTCATCAGCGCAGCGAAGAGCATGGCGGCGCCCATGAGGACGAGGTGGGCGCCGCTGATGGCGTAGATGAGGGCGCCCTGGACGCTGGCCGCCTCGAGGCCCATCTGGCTGTAGTAGAAGCCCATGCCGTTGAGATAGGCGACACCGAAGAGCAGGGTGAGGCCGAGGGCGAGGAAGGCGCCCCGGCGGTCTTCGTTGCCGATGGCGTAGACCGCCCACTGCATCGTGATCACCGACATCCCGAGGGTGAGCAACGCCATGTTGGCCGGGGTCAGCGGCATCTCGACGCCGCTGGGGAGCCACGGCTCGCCGGTGGCGACCACGCCCTGGCGCAGGGTGAGGTAGGTGCCGAGCAGCCCGGCGAAGGTCATGGCGGCAGCGGCGGCGGCGAAGACGGTGCCGACGAGCAGGACCCGCGGGCGCACCGGTGCCGACACCGGCAGCTCGGCGTGTTCCTCGATGGTGCTCAGCGCCACGGCCATCAGTTCGTCTCCCCGCCATGGGCGGCTTCCTCGCGGCGGTCGAGCAGGGGCTCGGGGGAACGCACGTCCTCCACGGCGCCGAAGTTGCCCGGCTCCGGCGGCGAGGTCGTGGCCCATTCGAGGGTGAGGCCGCCCCAAGGGTCGGCGGGGGCGTCGCGGCCGACACCGGCCCGGCCGGCGCGAGCGCCCCGGGCCACGGTGGCGGTGACGCTCAGCAGGCCGAGCACCACGAGGACACCGCCGATGACCGAGACCACGTCGAGGGCGGCGACCCCAGCGCGCTGGTCGCCGATCGACCCTCGGCGCTGGTCGAGCAGGCCGGAGACGAGATCGGGCAGGGCGAGGGCGACGGTGCCGACCAGGAGGAGCGCCCCGGCAGCCTTGGCGGCGCCGTCGGCCAGCACGACGCCGTAGAGCTTGGTCGACCAGTGGAACATCCCGGCGATGGCACCGATGGCACCGGCCAGCAGGACGTAGTGCGTGTAGCTGGCATCGGCCGTCGTCCCCACCAGGTCGAAGGGCTCGATGACCCGCACGGCGCCGGCGGCGGCGCCGGCCAGGAACATCAGAAGCGACGCGAGCGCGAGCACCAGCGGCCCCGTGACGCGCAGGCGGCCGCGACGCAGCGTGTCGCCGATGCCGCCGGTGAAGGCGACGAGGGGCAGCACCAGAGCCAGACCCACGCCCACGTACAGGGGGTCGGTCAGGACCTCGGGCTCGACCGCCTGGAAGAAGGTGTCGGCGCCGATGCCCAGCACCCCGATGGCGGCGATGGTCGTGTACAGGCCGATCCGGCTGCGCTGGCGGGCGCCGGTGGCGGTGGCGGCGATGTCGCCGATCACCCCGAGCGCGGGTAGGGCGAAGGCCACGACCTGGGGCTGGCCCAGCGCCCACCGCAGGCCGTCGTAGTTGCCGAAGCCGTCGTAGATCCCGGCGAAGTAGCGGGTGTCGAGGTAGGTCAGGACCAGGATGCCGGCGAGGACGGGAAGGGTCAGCAGCCACAGGCTCGACGCCACCAGCATCGACCAGGCGAACATGGGAAGCCGGTAGAGCGACAGGCCGGGGGTGCGCAGGGCGAGCACGGTGGTGGCGATGCAGACGGCGGCGAGGCAGAGCCCGACGAGGACACCGGCGAGCGCCACGATCCACAGCAGGCGGCCGTCGAGGCGCCCACCCCCGGGGCCGCCGTTGATCAGGTAGGACACGAGCACCAGTGCCCCGGAGAAGGCCCACACCCAGTAGGCGGCGGCGGCCGCCCGGGGGAAGGCGACCGTGCGGGCCCCCACCTGGAGGGGCACGACGGCGATGGCCAGGCCGCAGAACACCGGGATGGCGAAGAGGAAGGTGGCGCCGACCCCGTGCAGCGTGAGCAGTTGGCCGTAGGCACCGGAGACGAGATCGGCGGCCCCGTCGATGCGATCGACGCCGACCACGCCGCCGGCCACGCCGGCGATCAGCAGGAAGAGCAGCGACGTGCCGACGAACAGCCGGCCGACAGCCAGGTGGTCGCTGGTGCCGAGCAGGTCGGCCAGGCCGTGCGGACGCCGCTCGGTCGGCGGCGGCGCGACCGCGGCGCCGGCGCTCGACACGGCGCGGGTCTCCGTCATCGCCACGGCGATGGCCTGCTGCGGTGGTGGGGCGTGGTCGTCACGGTTCGCTCCGGAGGTCCAGCCCGGCCTACACGCCGGTCCGTACGAGCTGGTCGACGGCCATGGCCCCGAACAGCAGCGTGATGTAGGTGATCGAGTAGCCGAAGAGCTGCATGGCGCGCTTCGGTGTCGCGTCACGGAGCAGCTGGACGGCGAGCCAGGTGAACACTGCACCCAGGACGATGGCGCTGACGAGGTAGAGATCGCCCATGCCGGCCACCGGGGTGAAGGCGATGGTCAGGCCCCACAGCAGGACCGTGTAGACGACGATGCGCACGGCCACCGTGTGCATCGACGCCACCGCCGGGAGCATGGGGACGTCCGCCGCCGCGTACTCGTCGCGGTACTTGATGGCGAGCGCCCAGAAGTGCGGCGGCGTCCAGTAGAAGATGACGGCGAAGAGCAGGACCGGCGGCCAGTCGAGCGTGCCGGTGACGGCCGACCAGCCCACGAGCACGGGCACGGCACCGGCGGCGCCGCCGATGACGATGTTGTGCTCGCTGCGCCGCTTCAGCCAGAGCGTGTAGACGAAGACGTAGAAGAGGCAGGCCGAGACGGCGAGCACAGCCGACAGCAGGTTGACGGTGAGCGTGAGCCAGGCGAAGGCCGCCACCTCGAGGCCGATGGCGAAGGTCAGGGCCGCTCGGGGCTCGAGCTCGCCGGTGACCAGCGGGCGGCCCTTGGTGCGGTCCATCAGCGTGTCGATGTCGCGGTCGACGTACATGTTGATGGCGTTGGCCCCACCGGCCGCCAGGGTGCCGCCCAGCACCGTGGCCACCATCAGCCACAGCGACGGGAGACCACGGTCGGCCACCACCATCGTCGGGACCGTGGTGACGAGGAGGAGCTCGATGATCCGTGGCTTCGTCAGCGCGACGTACGCCGCGGCTCGCGAGCGGGGAGGGGCCGTGGCCGTCCGGTGCATGTCGGGGCGCACACTACGCCGCCCCACCGAAGCGGGACAAAGCCGCGAGGGGTCCCTGTGGCGCCTGACCTCGCCACGTTCTACAGTCCCGGGGCGGAGCGGGGGCCAGACGTCTGAGGAGCGCGCGACCACGCGGCCGACCCGGCTGGAGCCCCGGTGCTGTTCCCCACCATCCGCTTTGCCATCTTCTACCTCCTGGTCCTGCCGACCAGCTGGCTCCTCATGCCCCGGCCCGTGCGCTGGCGGGTGTTCATGGTGGTCGCCAGCTTCGGGTTCTACGGGGCGTGGGACTGGGGCTACACCGTGCTCCTCGCCGCCTCGATCGTCGGCAACCACGCCGGTGCCCGGTGGATCGAGGCAGCGGGGCCGGTCGGCGACCGCGATGCGGGCGACGACGGCGACGACGCCGGTCGGGAGGGGCGGCGGGCCCGACGCGGCCGCCGGGTGGCGGTCACCGTCGCCGCCAACCTGGCCGTGCTCGGCTTCTACAAGTACGCCGGGTTCCTGGGCGAGAGCTCCGGCGGGCTCCTCTCGGCCCTCGGCCTCGACCTCGAGGTGCCGGCCCCCGACGTCGTCCTGCCCGTGGGCATCTCGTTCTTCACCTTCCAGGCGCTGTCGTACGTCATCGACGTGCACCGGGAGCGCCTGCAGACCACGTCGCTCCTCGACCTCGCCGTGTACCTCTCGTTCTTCCCCCACCTGGTCGCCGGGCCCATCGTGCGGGCGTCGGAGTTCCTGCCCCAGCTCCGCCACCGTCGCGATCCCCGCCGGGTCGCCGCCACGCTGGGCCTGTGGCTGATCGCCGCCGGTCTGGTGAAGAAGGTGGTCGTCTCGAGCTACCTTGCCGAGGCTGCCGTCGATCCCCTCTTCGCCCTCCCCGGCCAGCACGGCGGGTTCGAGGCGCTGGTCGGCATCTACGCCTACGCCATCCAGATCTACGCCGACTTCTCGGGCTACACCGACATGGCCATCGGCCTGGCCCTGCTCCTGGGCTTCCGCTTCCCGGCCAACTTCGATGCCCCGTACACGGCGACCTCACTGCGCGACTTCTGGCGGCGGTGGCACATGACGCTGTCGCGCTGGCTGCGCGACTACCTCTACGTCCCCCTCGGCGGCAACCGTGGCGGCCGGTGGCGGACCTACCGCAACCTGTCCCTCACCATGGTGCTGGGCGGGTTGTGGCACGGCGCGGCCTGGACCTTCGTGGTGTGGGGCGCCCTCCACGGTGCCGGCCTGGCCGTCGAGCGGTGGTTCGACGAGCGCCGCGCCGGGCGCCGGGGCGCAGCCGAGCGCCATCCCACGCTCGCCCCCGTGCGCGGCGCCGGCTACGGCACCGTGCTGCTCGACGCACCCGTCACCACCCACTCCTCCGCCGCCGCCACCTGGGCCCGACGCATCGTGACCTTCCACCTGGTGTGCGTGGCGGGGTTGGTCTGCCGGGCCGCGCCCGCCGCCGGCGCCGGCGAGGTGCGGGGTGGAGTCGGCGGTGGGGCCGGCGACGTCGCCGTCAACCCGGTGGTGGTGCTGGTGGTGGCGCTGATGCTGGCCGCCCAGCACGTCCCCGCCGCCACCGTCGGGCGGGTGCGGGCTGTCGTCGCCGCCTGGCCGGTGGCGGCGCAGGCCGCCGCCCTCGCAACCGTCCTGCTCCTCGTCGACGCCCTCGGCCCCGCCGGCGTCGCCCCCTTCATCTACTTCCAGTTCTAGGGATCACCGCCATGGCCCGCACCTCGACCTCCATCGATCCTGGTCCCGACGGTGACCGCCACGCCACGCCGAGCGACGCCCTGCTCCACATCCCTGGCGCCGGCCGTCACCGGGCGCCGCGACGGCGACCGGCCCCCCGCCGCCACCGGATCACGACCGTCGGGGGCGACGACGTGGTGCCCGCCGGCCGGGCCCTCGCCACGGTGGTCCTCGCCCTCGTCCTGGGTGCGTTGCTGTGCGCCGACAGCGCGCACCGGGCGGCCGAGCGCCAGCCCTTCGGACCGGTGCGTGACGCCGCCCTGGCCGTCACCGGGCCCCTCCGCACGGTCAGCCACGCCGTCGGCCTCCACCTGCCGCGCGAGTGGCTGCTCGACGTGGCCGGCCCGGACGACGGGCCGGCCACCGCCGGCGCCGGCGCCCCGCTCGACGAGGTCCCCTCGGCGGTCGACCCCGCCGCCGACCCGGCGGCGGCGCCCAAGCCGGGCGCCGACACCTCCGCCGGCGGCGAACAGGCCGCAGAGGGACCGTCGAAGGTGCCGGCCCCGGTCGCGCCCGCCACGACCGCGCCCGCCACGCCCGCAGCCCCCACGACCGCACCCCCCACGATCGCGCCGGCCCCTCGGCGGGTGGCGACGGTCGAGGCCCCGGTACGCATCTGGATGGGCGGCGACTCGCTGCTCGGCAACGTGGCGGCCAGTCTCGGTCGCCTGGTCGACGACGACCCGCGGGTGGTGCTCGACGCCGACTTCCGGGTGGGGACGGGCCTGGCCCGCCCCGACGTGCTCGACTGGCCGGCCCACCTGGCCGAGCAGCTGGCGGCGCAGCGTCCCGAGGTCGTGTACCTCCTGTTCGGCGGCAACGACGACCAGGACATGACCACCCCGGAGGGCAGCCGGGCGGTGCTCGGCACCCCGGCGTGGCGGGCCGAGTACGCCCGGCGGGTGGGCCTGGCCATGGACGTGGCCGCCGCCGACGGACGGTCGGTGGTGTGGATCGGCCTGCCCGCCCACGAGCCCGAGCGGCTCCGGGCCGCCGGCGCGGTCATGGCGGAGGTGGCCCGCGAGCAGGCGGCGCTGCGGCCAGCGGTCACCTACGTCGATACCAGCGCCATCCTCACCCCCGGTGGCACCTACACCGAGACGGTGGCCGGCGCCGACGGCGCCACCGTCGACGCCCGCGAGGCCGACGGCGTGCACCTCACCCACGCCGGCGCCGACCTCATCGCCCCCGCCCTCCTCGCGCCGGTCGCAACCCAGTTCGGCTTCGGGCCCTAGTGGTGCCGCGCGCGAGTTCGTCGGTGTATCCGGCGGCGTGGTGAAGGGGTCGAGATAGAGGTTGCCGGCGCAGTCGAGTGCTTGTTCGGCGGCGCCGGTGGGTAGGACGCTGGGCGGCTGCCTGAGATCTACCAGGCCCATGGAGCATACGGCTAGCTCGATCGGGTATGCACAGCGCGGACTGATCAACGAGATGAATGGACTGATGCTGGTATGGAGCTGACGATTCCCACCACGAGGAGAACGCTGGGTAAGCCCGGTCGCCAGCGCCGAATGGCTGCTGGCGGGGTGCTGTTGGCGGGTGCCGGTGCCTGCGCCCTGACCACCCAGATCGGTTGGCCGCTGTATCAGACCCTGGTGGTGGTCGGGGCGGCCATCGTGGGAGCGTGGCTGGTCGACGGCAGCAGTGAGCGCTTCATAGGCCCCGGATTCATGGCGTTGGCAATCGGCGGTGGGATCACCCTCTACCGGAGCCTGGAGCTCGAGGTCGGCGCCGGCGAGCACACGATCGTGTACCCGCTGGTCGGCGTTGCCCTGCTGGTGTCGTCGTTCTTCCACCCGCTCGCGGCTCGAGGCGCCGGGACATTCCTCCTCATCGTGGGTTCCATCGCCCAGTTCTCGACACCCTGGAACCCAGGTTGGTCGCTCGTGGCCCTTCTGGCGGCCTGGGGTGTGCTGCAGCTCATCCAGGCCGGGCGCAGCACGGATGACGCAGACTCGTCGTCGGCCAGTCACGGCAGCGTCGAACGAAGCGATCTGCCGGTGGCCGGATCCGATCGTCGTACACCGGTGGGCACCAGTCGCTAGTGGTGCCGCGCGTTGGTTCGTCGGTGAATCGGACGGCGTGGTGAAGGGGTTGAGTTGCAGGCGTAGTCGCGTGCTTGGCGGGTGCCGGTAGGGCGCCGGTGAGCCCGACACCTGCTCCTCAGCCCCAGAGGCGTTGGCCGGCGGGGCGGGCGATGCTCGGCTGCGACCTCGGCTGCACGGCGTCGCCGCAGCGGGCCCGGACCTGGAGGGTGGGCCCCCGGCGCTCGACGACCTCGCCCACCGCGAAGCGGGCACCGGCCTGCATGAGCTCCCAGGCGATGTCGGCCACCCACCGTTCGGCCACCTCGGGGTCCTCGATGGCGTCGAGGACCCCGGCAGCGGCGAGCGAGCCGCGCACCGCCTCGGCGAGGTCGTCCATGCCGAGGGGCAGGTCGGCGACCGAGAAGGTGGTGACCCCCTGGTGGGAGTCGAAGCCGACCAGCGAGCGGCGACAGCCACAGCCGCCGTCGACCGGCTCGTCGGGGCAGGCGTGGATGTGCGGCATGACCAGCTCACCGGGCCGGCACCGGGCGAAATCCGACGTCCGGTTGCCCTGCGTCTCGGGGGTGGCGATGAGGAGTCGCACGGGCCCCCAGGGTGCCGGATGGCGCACGGTTTTCCACCCGTCACCCGGCGGCCCTAGCCTCCCCCACCGGTGTCGCGCCTCCCCCTGATCTCACCGGCCGCTTACCGCCGCATCACGTTCCTCGCCCTGCTGGCGCTCGGCTTCATCATCGTCACCGGCGGTGCCGTGCGCCTCACCGGGTCCGGCCTGGGCTGCCCCGAGTTCCCCAACTGCGAGCCCGGCAGCCTGGTCCCCACCGACCCGACCGACACCCACGGGATGGTCGAGTTCGTCAACCGCACCATCACCGGGCTGGTCTCGGCGACCGTCGTGCTGGCCGTGCTGGGCTCGTTGCGCCGCGACCCCCGCCGCCGCGACCTCACGTGGCTCTCGCTCGGCCTCGTCGCCGGCGTCGTCGGCCAGATCGCCCTCGGCGGCCTGACCGTCATCTTCGAGCTGTCCCCCCCGTTCGTGATGGGGCACTTCCTGCTGTCGCTGGTGCTCATCGCCAACGCCGTGGTCCTGCATCACCGCGCCGGTCAACCCGACGGCCCCGGTGTCACCCTCCTGCGCGGCCCGACCGCCACCCTCGTGCGCCGGGTGCTCCCCCTCGCCGCCGCCGTCGCCGTGGTGAGCGGCACGGTGGTCACCGGCACCGGGCCGCACGGCGGCGACGCCGACGTCCGCCGCTTCGGCTTCGACCTCGACGACGTGGCCCGCGTCCACTCGCTGTCGGTCATCGCCTTCATCGCCCTGCTCCTCGTGGCGCTGACCCGCTTCGGCGACGGTGGGGCGGCCGCCACCGGTACGCGCGGCGTCGCCCCCGTGCTCACACGACGGGCCCAGGAGCTGCTGGCCGTGGCTACGGCCCAGGCGGTGGTCGGCTACGCCCAGTACCTCACCGACGTCCCGGTGGTGCTCGTCGGCATCCACATCCTCGGCGCCACCCTGGTGTGGGCCGCCGTGATCCGCTTGGTGGTGGCGACCACGGCCCGGGGCGGGGACGCGGCCCCGGACGGCTTCGGCGGACCGGCCGACGCTCGTGCCGTGGGGCCGGACGCTCCGCCGGTCGGGCGCCGCGCCGTCGGGGATGACGTGGTGCTCGTGAACCGCTCTACTTGAGGGCGATGCCCCTCGCCCAGATCGCCCCCGCCGAGGTCGAGCGGCCCGACATCGTCGAGGCAACCGAGGAGGACCGCCCGTGGGTGGTGCTGGTCTGGAACGACCCCATCAACCTCATGAGCTACGTGACCTTCGTGCTCCAGAAGCTGTTCGGCTACAGCCTCGAGAAGGCGACGACCCTCATGCTCCAGGTCCACCACGAGGGCCGGGCCGTCGTGTCGACCGGCAGCCGGGAGAAGGCGGAGCTCGACGTCTTCCGCCTCCACGAGCACGGGCTGTGGGCGACCATGCAGCACGACCGATAGGAACGTACCCGTGAGCTCCCGCCGTCCCGCCTTCGTCCGTGCCACCCGCGACGGCGGCATCCGCCTCCAGCTCCGCGACCCGGAGCGCGAGGTGTTGGCCAGCACCCTCGACCAGCTCCGCCAGGCCCTGGTCGCCGACCCCGACGACTCCGGCCTGCGCCGCCTCTTCCCCCCCGGCTACGCCGACGACCCCGAACGCGACGCCGAGTACCGCGAGCTCGTGCGCGACGAGCTGCTCGAAGGACGTCTGGCCGCCATCGACACCGTCGAGGCCGGCCTCGACGGCGAACCCGTCGCCCCCGAGGCCGCCGGGTCATGGCTGCAGGCCCTGAACGCCCTGCGCCTGGTGGTCGGCACCCGCCTCGACGTCAGCGAGGACGACGAGCCCGTGCTCGACCCCGCCCACCCCGACACCCCCCTGTGGGCGCTCTACCTCTTCCTGTCCCAGCTGGTCGAGGAGCTCGTCGGCGCCCTCGCCGGCACCCTCCCCCCCACCACCCAAGACTGAACGTTCAGGCTGGGAAGAAGAAGGCGCCGGCGGCGCCCGGGCCGGTGTGGACGCCGACGCTGGGGCCGATGCGGTAGTGGACGAGCTCGGTCACCACGTCGAGCTCGAGCAGACGGGCCTCGAGGGCCAGGCGCACGGGTTCGGCCTCGGCGTCGGCGATGCCCATCGCCACTCGCAGGCCCCCCGACGCGCCGGCACCGCCGAGGGCGGCGCCGGCCTCGACGACATAGGCCGCCATGACCTCGGCGGCGGCGTCGAGGTGGGCGGCGGTGCCGACGACCTGCAACTCGCCACCGATGAGCGACAGGACCGGGATCGCGTCACCGACATCGCCCGCTCCGTCGTCGATCGGCGTGGCGGCGATGAGGCGCCCGCCCCGGCGGGCGAGGTCGAGTGCCCGGACGACGAAGACGTTGCCGATGTGGGCGACGAGGGCCTCGGCCCGCCGGGCGGCCTCGTCGACCGACCGGCCGGCGACGAGCGCCTCGGCGGCCTCCCACACGCAGCAGGAGATGCCGAAGCTGGCGGTGCCGGAGTCGACCAGCCGGACGGGCACGTCGACGGCGGCGGCGGCCAGGCGGGCGCTGTTCAGGGTGCCCGACATCGCCGACGCGATGTGGATGGAGAGGATCTCGGTGGCCCCCTGCTCGACCAGGCGCCGGTAGGCGACCTCGACTGTGCCGGGGCCGGGCTGGGTGGTGGTGACGGTCGGCGCGGCCCCGTCGGCGAAGTGGGCGTAGAAGGCGTCGGCATCGAGGTCGACGCCCTCCTGGTGCTCCCGGCCGTCGACGGTGACGGTGAGCGGCACCACCTCGACGCCGTAGCGCTCGGCCAGCGCCGGCGGCAGTTGGCTGTTGGAGTCGGTGACCAGCCCGACGGTGCCGATCACGCAGCGCGGTCCTCGGACGGGGTCGAAACGACGGGCGGGACGGCTTCCCCGTCGTCGAGCACCCGCGCCGGCAGGGGGACCGGGAGCGGCTCGCGGGCGCCCGGTGGCGGTTCGCCGGCGGATCGCCGGGCGAGGAGGAAGCGGTGCAGGATCAGCGCGCTCGACACCGCCGCCGCCGCCGGCAGGGCCGGCGTGGGGCGGGGGCCCCACGCGTTGGGCAGCGACCGGCGCCACCACACCACGCCGCTGGCGACCCAGCAGGTCGACGCCACCGCGGTGGCGGCCATGGCCCGTCGGCGCCAGCGGGGCGAGGCGGAGGTGAGGCCGGCGACGGCCAGATCGATCGGGAAGTAGGCGGGGAAGGTGACCAGGCACTGCCCCACGCTGGCGGCCACCCCCTTGCCCCCCTTGAAACCGGCGGTGACCGGCCAGCAGTGGCCGGCCACCGCCGCGGTACCCCCGACGTGGGCGCCGAGGTCGCCGGCCACCCGCCGTCCGGCGGCGCTGGCCACCGCGCCCTTGGCCACGTCGGCCACCAGCACCGCGTAGCCCCACCGCGGCCCGAGCACGGCCATGGCGTTCGCCGCTCCGGGGTTACCGCTCCCCGCCGAACGCAGGTCGGCACCGCCGCCGGCCAGGCGGGCGGCGAGGTCAGCCACCGGCACGGCGCCGGCCAGGTACCCGAGCACGGCGGCGCCCGCCAGCCGCCCCCCGGTCGGCGTCGAGCGGATCGAGCGGGCCATGGCCGCACGGTAGCAACGCTCACCCCGCCGGCGTCCCGGTCGAGCACCGGATCCGGCGTGCCCGAACGCGGCGACGCCCCCTACGATCCGCCCCCGTAGGCCCCCATCGTCCAGTGGCCCAGGACTCCACCCTTTCAAGGTGGCAACACGGGTTCGAATCCCGTTGGGGGTGCGGCGCCGCCTCGCTGCCGCCGGCGTGCGTCACGTTGCCGACGCAGGGCCGGCCGGAGCGTCAGCTCGCCAACCGAGACGCGAGCAGCTGCTTGCCCTGCTCGGCGCCCTTGCGGCTCTCGGCCTGCGCCCGCCGGAAGAACTCGGCGAGTTCCGAGTCGCCGTCGAGCTCGGCGTCCTGGATGTAGGTCTCCAGACGCAGAGCGTTGCTCAAGCACGCCTCCGTGAACCAGATGATGTTGTAGTCCTTGTCCTTCGTCCCGGTGATCGGCTCGGACTCGGTGTTGCTGCTCATCACGTTCCTCCCGTATGCGGTGGACCTCCGGCCCTACCCCTCCGGCGTCGCCTTCGTACACGGCGTGGCCGAGGAAAGCGGACTTGCGGTGCTGCCGGACGACCCGTAGCGTCCGGTCTCCCGAACCGCGGCTGGCGGCGAGGGGTCGGAGGTCCCGTGGTGCAGTTTGGAGTGCACGCCGGCCTGTCAAGCCGGAGGTCGCGGGTTCAAATCCCGTCGGGACCGCGGGTGGTGCTCCGAGGAGCGCCGCCTGGCACGGTCGGGTAGCTCAGTAGGGAGAGCGTCCGCCTGAAAAGCGGAAGGTCACGGGATCGACGCCCGTCCCGACCACTCGGAAAACCCCAGGTCAGAGGCGGTTTCCGGCGCTTACCGACGCCGGAGAACATGCGCGTGAGGGCCGGCGTGCAACAAGCGTGCAACAACGAATCGCGCGGTTCCCGCCGTGTGGGGTCCGTG
>JBBJOU010000010.1:0-16737 GCA_037724305.1 Acidimicrobiales bacterium | reverse complement strand
GTGGGGCGGGGGCCCCTTCCCCGACGCCCTGCTGTGGGGCGGGGGCCCCTTCCCCAACGCCGCCGCCGGCATCGGCGGCGGCGAGGAGCGCCATCAGGGCGACCACCACGGCGGCGTTGGTCGGCCCCACGTCGAAGCCGTCGTGGGCGTAGGGCCACACCAGCGTGGCGAACGCGTAGACGAGCGCCGCCACCAGCGCCACCCGTTCGCCGCTGCCGGCGCGCCGTTGCAGCGCCCAGAACGCCACCACGCCGGCGGCGCTCACCACCGGCACCACCAACGAGGCGACGCCGTAGAGGCCACTCACCTCGGTGGTCGGGCCGGCGCCCATGGCCAGCGGCAGGAACAGCCCGGGCATGCCCAGGTTGTGGGCGGCGTAGGGCCGGCCGTCGTCACCAAGCACCGCGCCGCCGCCGGCGAGCACCACGCTGTCCACCTCGACGGTGCCGTCACGCACAAGGTGGAGCGCCACCTCCAGGCTCTGCTGGATGTCGATGCTGGGCACCGTTCCGCTGGCGCTCAACAGGAGGATCGCCGCGCACAGGACGAAGAGCACGAGCCCGGTACGGCGGCGCCCGCTCGCCTCTGGCTGCGAACCCTCGATCCTCCCGTCCGGGGGCAGTACCGGACGGGAGGTCAGAGGAGCGTGCGCCATCGATCACCTCTCGGGAGGTGGACCCGCATGGGTTGCGGTCGGTCAGCGCTTCTTGGTGGCCTTCTTGACGGGCGTGGCGACCCGTCGGGCGGGCGCAGTGGCCGCCGCCGACTTCTTCGCCGTCGACTTCTTCGCCGCCGTCTTCCTGCCCGCCGCCTTCTTCACCGGCTCGACCACGACCGCCGCCGCCTTCCTGCCCGCCGCCTTCCTGCCCGCCGCCTTCTTCGGCGGCGGCACCACCACGACCGCCGCCGCCTTCCTGCCCGCCACCTTCTTCGGCGGCGGCACCACCACGACCGCCGCCGCCTTCTTGCGAGCCGCCTTCTTGGCCGGCGCCACCGCCGGGCTCGCCGCCTTCTTGGCGACGGCCGCCTTCCTCGGCGTCGCCGGACGAGTCGGGGCGGCGGCCTTCTTCCTCGGCGCCGGCGTGGCGGCGGGCGGCGGCCCGGCCGCTGCGCCGAGGCGGCGGTCGATGTCGGCCAGCACCGTCTGGCGGCCCTTGGTGGCGGCCTCGTGGGCGCGGATCTCGGCCAGCTCCTCGTCGTCGAGCTCGCCGAGGAGGGCGACGATCTGGCTGTAGGCGAGTGTGTCGTAGCCCTCGATGGGCAGGTCGGGCTCGTCGTCGGCCCAGGCGTCGTCCTCCTCGACCGGTGCTTCGGCGACCGGTGCCGGCTCGTACGTCTCGTCCTCGACCGGCTCGGCCTCGAACGACTCTTCCTCGTACACCTCGTCCTCGACCGGCTCGTCCTCGAACGCCTCGTCGGCATCGGAGGCGGGCACCCCATCGTCGTCGTCGGAGAGCACCGGGGCGGCGGCCGTTGCCGCCTCGGAGTCGACCTCGCCGTCGGCCAGCGTCCCTTCACGGCGGAGCCGGTCCAGCTCGGCCGTGATCTCGGGCCGGTCCTGGCCGGCCATCTCGCGAGCTTCGACGACATCCAGCTCATCGCTGTAGAGCTGCGGCAGCAGCGGCATGATCTGCTCGACGGTCAGGTCGTCGTAGTCGGCGATCGGGAACTCGATCTCCTCGCCGTCGTCGTCGCCCGACCACGCCGGCTGGTCGGCCGACCACTCGTCGTCGGAGGCCAGCCACTCGCCGTCGGCGCCATCGTCGGGGCCGTCGGCGGCGTCGTCGGGGCCGTCGACGACCGGCGTCACCGCCGTCGTGGGGGCCCGGTACGCCGGCGGCGGGGGCGGCGGGGCGCCAGCGGTGACCGGCTCACGGGTCCGCTCAGGGGCGAACCGCGGGGGGGCGGCCTCCGGTTCCGGACGCAGGGGAGCGGGGCCGTCGGCGCCCTTGCCCTTGGGCTTGGCCAGTCGGACGGCCACGATCAGCAGCACCGCCGCCGCGACGCTCAAGGCGATCGAGACGTAGATCAGCGTCAGACCATCGCCCACCAGCAGTCCGAGCACCAGCAGCACGGTGGCCACCAGCACGAGTCCGAAACTCAACAGGACAAGCACGAGATCTCCCTCTCGACGGATGGTTCGGCGCGTCGGGGAACCCCTTCACGACCGGCGGCATCCTAGGCACGATGGTGAGGCATACCCGGAAGCCTCGAACTGGACACGCATCTCCGAAGGAACGACCCCTCGGGCGAGCGCTACGACCGGCGGCGGCCGAAGCGGCCCCGACCGCCCTCATCGGCGTCGCCGAGACCGTCGTGGTCGACCGTCGGGGCGCTCGTGTCATCGAGCATCGCCTTGCGCAGCTCGGACAGGTACGTGTCGTCATCCTCGACGGGCGGGGTCCGGGCGACGGGCTCGGTGGGCGGGCCGTCGTCGCCGCCGGTGAACCGGGCCCACGCGCCCTCGTCGACCTCCTCGCCGACGCCACTGCCGCCGGGGGCGGCCGACCGTATGGCCCCCGGGCCGGGGCCGCGGTCCGTGGCCCGGGGGGCCTGGACGTCGGGTCGGGAGCGGGGCGCGGCCGGTGGCGCCGGCGGGCGTTCAGGAGCCGCAGCCGGCTGGGGAGCGGCCGGACGAGGCGTCGGCGTCGGCCCGGACGGGCCCGGACGGGACGCGGCAGGACCATCAGCGCGCACGGACGCCGGCAACGACACCTCCGACGAGTTGGGCACGGCGGGACCGCGCAGGCGGCCGGGATCGTCGAGGAGGCGCTGCAGTTCGGTCACGGTGCCCCGGAGACGGGTGCGCTGCTCGTCGATGTGGCGCTCGAAGGTCCCGACGTCGCCCTTCAGGGCGTCGCGAGCCGACTCGAGCGCCCCGACCTCCTTGATCAGGCGCAGGCGGGTGTCCTCGTGGGCCTTGCGAGCGTCCTGCTCGGCGGTACGGACCATGCGGTGGGCCTCGCTGCTCGCCTCGGCCAGCAGGCCATCGGCCCGCTCCTGGGCCGCCGCCGTGGTGCGAGCGGCCTCCTCGTCGGCTTCGCGTATGGCCGCGTCGGCGGTGCGCTGGGCCAGCACCAGGGTGCGCTTGAGCGTCTCGAACTCGGCCTGGGCGGCGGCGGTGGCGTCGTCCGCCGAGGCCGGGACGGCATCGGCGACCACCGGCTCGGGCGCGGCCCGGTGCGCGAACGCCGACCCCCCGTCGCCAGCATCGCGTCCACGGCGCTCGGCATCGACCGCTCGCTGCTCGGCGGCGGCGATGCGACCGCGGGCTTGGCCGACCTCGTCGTGGAGCCGACTGACGGCCACCGCCACCCGCTCGAGGAAATCGTCCACCTCGTCGGGGTCATACCCCCGCATCCGCTGATGGAACTCGACCTCGTTGATCACCTGGGGGGTGATGTCCATGCCCGCCGATGGTACTAGCGCTGCTCCGCAGGGGAAGGACCCCGCTGCTCCGCCGGGGTCACGCGCAGACGAAGCTGCGCAGGATGGCGAGGGCGATGAACACCACGAGGGGTGAGAGGTCCAGCATGCCGCCGACCGGTGGGAGCACCCGGCGCAGCGGTTCGAGCACGGGGTCGGTGAGCGCGCCGAGCACGCGCGACACGCTCTCCATGGCGCTGCCCGGGGTGACGGGGAACCACGACAGCACGATGCGACCGAAGAGCACGACGGTGTAGATCAGGATGAGGTTGCAGAGGATTGTGCCCATCGCGCCGGTCAGCCGCCGCCGTTGCGTTCGACGATGCGGCGTCGATCTTCGGCTGACACCTCGACGTTGGACGGGGTGAGCAGGTAGACGCTGTTGGCAACCCGCTCCATGGTGCCCGTCAGGCCGTAGCAGAGGCCGCTGGCGAAGTCGATGAGGCGCCGGGCGAGGTCACGGTCGACGTCCTGCAGGTTCATGATCACCGGGACGTTGGCCTTGATGTTGTCGGCCACCTCCTGCGCCTCGTTGAAGGAGGTGGGCGCCACGATGTGGGGCTTGGCGGTGGGCGCCGCCGGGATGGGCCGCACCACCGCGCCCCGGCTCATCGGGCCGGCCGCGGTGGCGCCGGGGTTGCGCGAGCGAACCGCGCCCACGCCGGCGCTGGGGTCGGACGACGGCGGGGTGCGAGGGTCGGGGGGAAGGGGGCGCACCGTGCCGGTACCACCGCCGTCGCGTACGCGCACGTCGGGCGCGACGTCGTTGCGCACCGCGGCGGGGCGGCGGGTCATGGCGGTGGGTTCGGCGTCGCGGCGCGGCGCCGGCGCCGGGCGCCGCTCGGGTGGCGCGTCCTCGGCGTACTCGTCGTCGTAGTCGCCATACTCGTCGTCGTCGCCGAGGCCGAGGTAGGTCATGGTGCGCTTCAGGAAGGATGCCATCGTGGGTGTCCCCTCGTCGTCGGAGCTCGTTCCGGAGTGGTGCGGCCGGCCCCGTGCCGTGGGTCGTCGGCGCCCATGGTCGCACGTCGGGCCGGGTCGGGCGCGCCCGTCACGGATCGCCGCCTGACGCCGGGGTGCCCGCGGGCCGGGGGCCGAGCAGGTCGGTCCCGACGCGCACCATGGTCGAGCCGCAGGCGACGGCCACCTCGAGGTCGCCCGACATCCCCAGGGAACGGACCTCGAGCCCGTGGCGGTCGGCGAGGGCGACCAGGGCGAGGAAGCCGGGGCGAGCGGCGGACGGGCGACCGGTGGCGCCCACCGCCATGAGGCCGCGGACGCGGAGCCCGAGGTCGCCGCAATGCGACACCAGGGTGGCGACCTCCCCGGGAGGGCAGCCCCCCTTCTGCGGCTCGCCGGTGACGTCGACCTGGACCAGGACCGCCGCGCCGGGGGCCCGGCGGGCGATCTCCTCGGCGAGCACGGCCCGGTCGACGCTCTGCCACAGCTCGACGTGGGGGGCGATCAGGCGCACCTTGTTGCGCTGCAGGCGGCCGATGGCGTGCCACCGGGGTGCCACCGGCCCCGGGTCGGCGATCAGTTCGTCGGCCTTGGCGGCCAGCTCCTGGCCGTAGCTCTCGCCGAGGTCGACCAGCCCGGCGCCCAGGGCGGCCCGGGCGGCGCCCGCCCCGTGGCCCTTGGTCACCGCGACGAGGGCGACGGCCGCGGGGTCGCCGCCGGCGTCGGCGATGCGGTCGCGGATCCGGTCGGCGGCGGCGTGCACGGCGGTGGCGGTGATGGTCACGGCGCCGCCTCGAGCCAGGCGAAGGTGGCGAAGCGCTCGGGCTCGGCCCGCGCCCGGTGGCTGAACCAGCGGTCGTCGCAGGCGGTGCACCCGGCGGTGTCGTCGGTGGTGGCGCCGACCTCGTCGAGGGCGCGCCGCACGCCGGCCACCAGGTCGAGAGCGGGCGTACCCCACAGGGTGGTGGCCCGGACGGTCGCGCCCCACCGGGCGGCGATCTGGTCGAGGTCGGCGGCGCCGAACTCGTAGCAGCCGGCGCGGATGCAGGGCCCGACGCTCGCGGTCATCGGGGCGCGGGGGTCGAGCACGCGGAGGGCGGTGGCGGCGGCGGCGACCACCCCTGCCGACAGGCCCTGCCAGCCGGCGTGCACGACGCCCACGGCGTCGCCGGCGCGCAGCACGATCGGCGCGCAGTCGGCGGTGCGCACCATGAGCACGCAGCCCGGCGTGGCGGTGACGGCGGCGTCGGCCGGGGCGCCGGCGTGCTCCCCCGGCCGGCGGACCGTGACCACGCCGGCGCCGTGGACCTGGTGGAGCCAGGTCCACGGGCGGGACGGGACGCGTGCCGGCGCCGTGGCGGCGGCGGGCACGCGGTGGTCCCCGTCACGCCGCGTGGTCGTGCACGAGGCGCTCCTCAGTCCGGTCGTCGGCCCGGGCGGCCCGGCGGCGGCGCCGTCACGAGGAGGAGACACGTGGGCGTCGGGCCGTGCGCTACTTCAGGAACGACGGGACGTCGAAGTCGTCGTCGCTGTCGTCGGGCGCGGCGGCGAACACATCGCGGCGGGGCGGGGGGGGCGGGGGGGCCTCGGTGCCGAACCGGGGCCGGGGCGGCGGCGCCTGGCGCTCCTCGCCGGGCTCCGCACCGGCGCCCTCCCACCGATCGAAGCCGGCGGCGATCACCGTGACCCGCACCTCGTCGCCCATCTCGTCGTCGATGACGGCACCGAAGATGATGTTGGCGTCGGGGTGGGCGACGGCGTGGATGATCTCCGCCGCCTCGTTGACCTCGAACAACCCGAGGGCGCTGCCCCCGGAGATGTTGAGCAGGATGCCGCGAGCACCCTCGATGGATGCCTCGAGCAGTGGCGACGAGATGGCGGCGCGGGCGGCGGCGACCGCCCGGCCCTCGCCCGAGCCGTAGCCGATGCCCATCAGGGCCGATCCGGCGTTGCTCATGACCATCTTCACGTCGGCGAAGTCGGTGTTGATCAGTCCGGGCGTGGTGATGAGGTCGGTGATGCCCTGGACCCCCTGGAGCAGCACCTCGTCGGCCATCTTGAAGGCGTTGAGCACCGACGTCTTCTCGTTCGACACGGTCAGCAACCGGTCGTTGGGGATGACGATGAGGGTGTCGACCTTCTCCTTGAGGCGCTGGATGCCCTGGTCGGCCTGGACGGCCCGGCGCCGGCCCTCGAAGGCGAACGGCCGGGTCACCACCCCGATGGTGAGCGCCCCGAGCGACTTGGCGATCTCGGCCACCACGGGGGCGCCGCCGGTGCCGGTGCCGCCACCCTTGCCGGCGGTGATGAAGACCATGTCGGCGCCCTTGAGCACCTCCTCGATCTCCTCGCGGTGCTCCTCGGCGGCCTGGCGCCCCACCTCGGGGTCGGAACCGGCACCGAGGCCCCGGGTGAGGGTGCGGCCGATGTCGAGCTTCACGTCGGCGTCGGACATGAGCAGGGCCTGGGCGTCGGTGTTGACGGCGATGAACTCGACGCCCTTCAGGCCGGCGTCGATCATGCGGTTGACGGCGTTGACACCGCCGCCGCCGATACCGACGACCTTGATCACCGCCAGGTAGTTCTGGGGGTTGGCGCTCATGGGCTCAGATGCCTCCTCGGGCAGGTGGCCGGACCCGCCGGCGGGTTCGAACGCATCGGGTTCGGGGCGCTCGGGGTTCGGGGGGGCGAACAGGCGAAGGCCGGACCCCTTGGGGCCCGGCGTGATGCTTGATCGGAAGTAGAGGTCGAGGTCGAGGTCGAGACTCGGGCTCGACCTCCACGTCAAGGCTATACGTTACGGGCACGCCGGCCCCCGCGTCAAGACCGGCGCCGAGGGGACCCGGACGTCGATGGACGCCAGGCAGGTCAGGTCGACCTGGTCGAGCACGGTCGCCACCGCCACGAAGGCAGCCCCGGGGTCAGCAGCGGCGCCCAGCGCCACCCGCACCCCGTCGGGGACGCCGGCGCTGGCGGCCAGGACCAGGTCGACGCCGCCGGCGGTCCCCGGTGCCACGGCCGCGACCATCGGGCGCAACGTGGTGGGGACGGCGGCGGCGACGGCCAGCAGCGGCCGGGTGGCCTCCCCGACGACGCCACCGGGGGCGGGTGGGTCGGGCACCTCCGTGACGAGGACAATATCGTCGAGGACGGTGTCGTCGAGGGCGGTGTCGTCGAGGGCGGTGTCGTCGAGGACGGTGCCGTCGGCGGCCACCAGCACGACGCCGTCGGCCGTGGTCACCGCTGCCGCCGCCACCCGCTCTCGCAGGTCGATGCGCACGGTGCCGGGCCAAACCCGGCGAACCGAGACATCGAGCACCCACGGGAGCTCGGCCAGGGCGTCCTCGGCGACGGCGACGTCGAGGTCGGTCATGGCCGTCCCCCGCACCACCCCGGCGTCGGTGACGGTGGCGAGCACCACCTCGGTCGGGGTGCGGGTGGCACCGACGACCTCGACGGCGTCGAGGTCGAGGGCCGGGCTGCGGGTCATGCCCGCCGCGGCCGCCACCGTCACGACCGTGCCGGCGACGACGGCGATGCGCCGGGCGCGGCGGCGCCCCTCGCCGTGGCGGACGGCGTCGCGTCGCGCCGCGATGCGGGGATCGATACCGGCGGCGACACCGGGGCCGCGACCCGCCGGCGGCGGGCGGGAGGTGACCGGTGCCGGTCCCGGCGCTCGGGGCGCGGGCGACCGGCGCCCCGTCGGGGCCGGGCGCGGCGGTGCGACGGTGTCGGCCGGGGGGCGGAGCCCGGCGAGCGGCGAGTGCCGTCGCACCGGCTGGTCGACCCTCAACTCTCGACCTCGAGTTCAGGGTGATGTCCGGAGATGATGGTCTCCGGGTGCAGGTCGACGCCGCTGTGGGCGCGGACGGCGGCCCGCACGGCACCCATCAGGGCGACGACGTCGTCGGCCCGCCCGTCGGGATCGGCGAGGATGAAGTTGGCGTGCTTGTCGGCGACCTGGGCGGTACCGAGGCGCCGGCCCCGCCAACCGGCGGCCTCCACCAGGCGACCGGCGGAGTCGTCCGGCGGGTTGGTGAACACCGAGCCGGCGTTCTGCCCGCCGGGCTGGTGGGCCCGCCGCCAGCGCACGATGGTGGCGAGCTCGGCCTCACCCGCCGGGCGGTCACCGGTGGCGAGGGCCAGGGTGGCGTCGAGGACGACCGTGGTCGTGGTGATGGCCGACCGGCGATAGCCGAGGGCGAGGGCGGCCACGGCGACGTCACGCACCCCCCCATCCTCCCCGCCGGCGAGGTCGAGGGCGCGGATGCTCACCAGGGACGCCGCCATGTCGGAGCCGTGACCGCCGGCGTTCATGCGCACCGCCCCCCCGATCGAGCCCGGGACCCCGACCGCCCACTCGAAGCCGGTCAGGCCGGCGGCGACGGTGCGGCGGGCGACCACCGGCAGGGCGGCGGCGGCACCGGCGCGCACCGTGGTGGCGGCGACGGTGACCTCGGCGAAGGTCTCGCCGAGGGCGACGGCCAGGCCGGGGAAGCCGTCGTCGGTGACCAGGAGGTTCGACCCCTTGCCCACCACCAGGACCGGCACGCCGCTGGCGGCGACGGCGGCCCGGGCGGCCATGAGGTCGTCGACCGTGGCGGCGTCGAGGAAGAGCGCGGCGCGACCGCCCACCCGGTACGTCGTGCGGGGGCCGACGGGTTCGTCGCGGCGGAGGCGGTCCCCCACCCGTTCGGCGAGGACGCCGGCGGCGACGTCGATGGCGATCATCGCGCCCCTTCTCGTTTCGGCGGACGAGCCCGCAGGGCGACGAGGAGCTCGTCGGGGAGACCGGTGATGTCACCGGCCCCGACGGTGAGCACGAGGTCGTCGGCGCGCAGGGTGGCGGCGAGGTACGGCACCAGGTCCCGACGGCTGGGGAGCCACGCCACCCGCTTCCACGGCGTGGCCTCGAGCACGGCGTCGACGACCAGCTTGCCGGTCACGCCGGGCACGGGCGCCTCGCCGGCGGCATAGACGTCGGTGAGCACCACCAGGTCGGCCTCGGCGAAGGCGGGCCCGAACGCCCGCCACAACGCGGCGGTGCGGCTGTAGCGGTGGGGCTGGAACACGCAGACCACCCGCCCCCACCCGCCCCGGGCGGCGGCGTCGAGCACCGCCGCCACCTTGCCCGGGTTGTGGGCGTAGTCGTCGACCACGGTGACACCGCCGGCCTCGCCTCGGAACTCGAAGCGGCGGGCCACGCCGCCGTAGCGGGCCAGGGCGTCACGCCCGACCGCGAACGGGACGCCGAGGGCCTCGCCCATCACCAGCGCACCGGTGGCGTTGCGGGCGTTGTGGAGCCCGGGCACCGGCAGCGTGACCTCACCCTGGCGTACGCCGCTGCGCTCGACGGTGAAGGTGACGCCGGCGCGGGCGTGGGCGACGTCGGTGATGCGCACGTCGGCCTCGGCGTGGGTGCCGTAGGTGACGGCGCCGTGGCGACGGGCCAGGGCGAGGGCGTTGGGCTCGTCCGCGCAGACCACCCGGGGCCCGGTCGCTGCGCCCAGGAAGCGGTCGAAGGCGGCGATGACACCGTCGAGATCGCCGAAGTGGTCGAGGTGGTCGGCCTCCACGTTGGTCACCAGCACGACCTCGGCCGGGAGGGCGGTGAAGGTGCCGTCGCTCTCGTCGGCCTCGACCACGAACCACTCGCCCTGGTCCCAGGCGGCGCCGCCGCCGATCTCGTTCAGCTCGCCGCCCACCAGGAAGCTGGGCTCGAGCCCGCCGGCAACGGCGACGAGGGCCAGCATCGAGGACGTGGTGGTCTTGCCGTGGGTGCCCGACACGGCGGCGGTGCGGCGGGTGGCGCAGATGGCAGCCAGCACCTCGGCCCGGCGCACGACCGGGATCTCCCGCTCCCGGGCGGCGGTCAGCTCGGGGTTGCGGTCGGGGATGGCGGTGGACACCGCCACCATGTCCGGCGCCGAGCCGTCCGGGCCGTCGAGGTTGGCGGCGTCGTGGCCGACGACCACGCGCACGCCCAGGGCACGGAGGCGCTCGAGCCCCGGCGACGCCTTGAGATCGCTGCCCGACACGGTGTGGCCCATGGCGGCGAGGATGGTGGCGATCGCCGACATCCCCGACCCCCCGATCCCCAACACGTGCGCCCGCATCGGCACCGAGAGATCGAGCGTCACCGGGCGTGCTGCTCGGCGAGGGCGGCGACGGCGTCGGCGGCGTCGGGGCGGGCGAGGGTGCGCACGCCGGCGGCGAGGGCGGCGAGGCGGTCGGGTGCGCCGAGGACGGCATCGAGCTCGGCGGCGAGACGGGCACCGTCGAGCTCGGCGTCCTCGACCACCACGGCGCCGCCGGCCTGCGCCAGGTGGCGGGCGTTGGCCCGCTGGTGGTCGCCGGTGACCACCGGCGACGGGACGAGCACGGCGGGCAGACCGACGGCGGCGAGCTCGAAGCAGGTGCCGGACCCGGATCGGCACACCGCGATGTCGGCGGCGGCGAGGGCGCGGGGCATGTCGGTCTCGTAGCGCACGGCGCGGTACGCGAGCCCACCGGCGGCGAGGTCGGGGGTGGTGGCGGTGATGGCGTCCCAGTCGCGCGCGCCGACCACGTGGTGCACGGCGACATCGGCCCGCCCGGCCCACCGCGCTGCCAGTTCGACGGTGGCGCGGTTGATGCGCAGGGCGCCGAGCGAGCCGCCGAAGACCAGCACGAGGCGGCGGTCGAGGGCGACGCCGAGGGCGGCCCGAGCACCGGGACCGTCGCGGTCGCGATCCACGGCGAGCACCTCGGGGCGCACGGGGTTGCCCGTCACCACGGGGCGGGGCAGCGGCGTGCCGGGAAACGACACCGCGCAGGCCCGGGCGAAGCGGCCGACGAGGCGATTGGCGGCTCCCGGGACGGCGTTCTGCTCGGCCACGATCACCGGCACCCGCAGCACGACCGCCGCGAGCGCGCACGGCACCGAGGCGTAGCCGCCGAGGGCCACCACCACCGACGGTCGCAGTCGGCGCACCAGGCCGACGGCGGTGACGATCGCCCGCAGGATGCCCACCGTGGCCCCGAGGTTGGCGAGCGAGAGGCGGCGCTGGATGCCCCGGCCGGGGAGCAGGGTGAGGGGGAACCCGGCCTCGGGCACCAGGCGGGCCTCGAGCCCTCGCTCGCTCCCCACGTAGCGGATGGCGTCGACGGCATGCCCTCGTGCCACCAGGGCCCGACAGATGGCGAGCCCCGGGAGCACGTGGCCCGCCGTCCCGCCGCCGGCCACGATGGCGAAGGTCTCCGTGGTGACGTCGTCGCCGACCGACCGCTCATGCACGGGATTGCCGACAGATGTTGACGAGCATGCCGGCGGCGGCGAGGTTGGCGAGCATGGCGGAGCTGCCGAAGGAGATGAACGGCAAGGGGACACCGGTGATGGGCAGGATGCCGATCACCGCGCCGATGTTGACGAAGGCCTGGATGCAGAACCAGGTGGTGATGCCGCAGGCCACCAGACGCCCGAAGCAGTCCGGTGCCCGGGCGGCGGTGCGCAGGCCGAGGAAGCCCAGCGCCACGAAGAGGGCCACGACCGTGGCGGCGCCGACGAGGCCCAGCTCCTCGCCGATGATGGCGAAGATGAAGTCGGTGTGGGCCTCGGGAAGGAAGCCCCACTTCTGGCGGCTGGCGCCGAGGCCGACGCCGAGCAGGCCGCCGGAGGCCAGGCTCACCTGGCTCTGGATGATCTGGTACCCGGTCGAGGCCGGGTCGGCCGACGGGTCGAGGAAGGCGAGCAGGCGGGCCCGGCGGTAGTCAGCCGCCAATGCCGCACCGAGGGCGAGGGCGCCGCCCACGACGCCGGTGGTCGCCAACGGGACACCGCGCACGCCGAGGGCGAACAGCAGCGCGAGGGCGATGGTGCAGGTGATGATGGTGGTGCCGAGGTTCGGCTGCAGCATCAGCAGGACGACCACGGGCACCAGCACGACGATGGTGGGCACGATGGTGCGCCGCAGGTCGTGCACGCAGGCCTGGCGCCGGGCGAGGAGGTCGGCTACCACCAGCAGCACGGCCAGCTTGCCGAACTCCGAGGGTTGGACCTGGACGATGCCGAGGTCGATCCACCGGCTGGCACCGTTGGCACCGGCCCCGACGCCGGGCACCAGGACCAGGACCAGCAGCACCAGCACCAGGCCGTACAGCGCCGGTGCCAGGCGACGCCAACGCCGGTAGTCGACCCGGGCCGTGACCAGGAACAAGGCGGCGCCGCCGGCGATGCCGACGAGCTGACGGGTGAAGTAGTACGTCCACGACCCGGCCTCGCGCAGGGCGAGCACCGACGACGCCGACAGGACCATCACCACCCCGACGAGGGTGAGCAGGGCCAGGATGGCGACGAGGCCGACGTGGGCGGTGCTGCGCCCGGCGTCGCGGCGCCGCTCGGCGCCGTTGCGGACCGCAGGGTGGCGCGCCGAGCCCGGCCGGCGCGGCGCGACGGCGACCGTCGGCGAGGGGGCGGGGTCGGGGTCGGGCATCGGGCATCGTCGTGCGCATCAGGCCAGCTCGCAGTCGGTGTCGAGGGCCGGATCGACGTCGATGTCGACGTCGACGTCGGACCGGGCGAGGCGGAGGTGGGCGCGCACGTGGGCGGCGAAGTCGTCGCCCCGCTCGGCGTAGTTGGCGTACCAGTCGAAGCTGGCGCACGCCGGGGCGAGCACGACGGCGTCGCCGGGTTCGGCGGCGGCGCCGGCCACCTCGACGGCGGCGGCCATGGAACCGACCACGGCGGTGGGGCGGGCGCCGGCGAAGGCGGCGGCCACCTCGTCGCCCGCCTCGCCGATCGCCACCACGGCACGTACGGCGGGGGCGAGCACGCCCAGGGTGGCGAGGTCGACGCCCTTGCTGCGCCCACCCGCCACCAGCACGACCCGCCGGCCGGCGGCGGCGACGGCGGCGACGTCGTTGACGGCGGCGTGCGGGGTGGTGGCCTTGGAGTCGTCGTACCAGCGCACGCCACCGGCGTCGGCCACGAGGGCGAGGCGATGGGGCAGCCCCCGGAAGGCTCGGGCGGCGGCCGCCGCGCCGGCGGCGGTGGCCCCGACCGGGGCGGTGACGGCGGCGGCGGCGAGGGTGTTGGCGAGGTCGTGCTCGAAGTGGCGGGGTAGGTCGGCGACGGCGGCGAAGGCCCCCCACCCGGGCCCGACCAGGTGCCCCCGCTCGACCCGCCAGTCGGTGGCGGCGCCGGCGACCGCGGAGTAGGTCCAGCGGGTGCCGGCGCCGGTGGCGGCCAGGTGGCGGGCGACGATCGGGTCCTCGGCGTTGCCGACGGCCGTGGCGTCAGGCCCGAGATCGCGCCAGATGCGGGCCTTCGCCGCCTCGTAGGCGGCGAGATCGGCGTGGACGTCCAGGTGGTCGGGGGCGAGGTTGAGCCAGCAGGCGGCGGTCGGTGTGAACCGCTCGGTGCGCTCGAGGCGGAACGACGATGCCTCCACCACGAACACCTCGGCGGCGGGGTCGTCGATGGCACGCACCAGGGGCACGTCGTTGTTGCCGGCGACCACGGCCCGCACGCCCGACGCCTCCAGGACGGCGGCGGCCAGGACGGTCACGGTGGTCTTGCCGTCGGTCCCCGTCACCGCCACCACCGGCCGGGTGTCGAAGCGGGCGGCGATGTCGAGCTCGGAGCGCACGGGCACGCCGGCGGCGGCGGCGGCGGCGAACACCGGGTGGTGATGGGCGAGGCCGGGGGCGGGGTGCACCTCGGCGGCGGCACCGACGAGGTCACCCAGGGCGGCGCCACCGCCGGGCTCGTGGAGCACGACGCCGAGCTCGGCAGCGGCGGACCGCAGGACGGCCGACGGACGGTCGTCGACGGCGACGACCGGCAGCCCACGGCGCACCAGGGCGGCGGCGACCGCCTGGCCGGTGACCCCGAAGCCCACCACGAGGGTGCCGGCCGGCGCGCGACGGGGCACGTCAGTCCAGCTCGCCGGTGGTGACGAAGTCGGCGTAGTACAGCCCGAGGGCGGCGGCGGTGCACAACCCGGCGAGGATCCAGAAGCGGATGATGACGGTCGTCTCGGGCCAACCGGCGAGCTCGAAGTGGTGATGGACGGGCGCCATGCGGAAGATGCGGCGTCCGGTGAGGCGGAAGCTGCCGACCTGGAGGATGACCGACATCGTCTCGAACACGAACAGCCCACCCACCACGGGCAACAGCAGCGGGGTGGCGGTGAGGGCGGCCAGGCCGGCCAGACCGGCACCGATGGCCAACGATCCGGTGTCCCCCATGAAGATCCGCGCCGGCGCGGCGTTCCACCACAGGAACCCCAGGCAGGCCCCGAGCATGGCCGCCGCCACGACCGCCAGGTCGAGGGCGTGGGAGAGGTCGTAGACGTCGAAGTGCCGGAAGGCCCAGAACCCGACCACCATGTAGGCGATGAAGCCGAACCCGGCCGACCCGGCGGCCAGGCCGTCGAGGCCGTCGGTCAGGTTCACGGCGTTGGTGGTGGCGAGGATCAGCACGACGGTGAGCGCCACCCACCCGGCGCGCCCGAGGTCGATGTCGGGGTTGTCGAAGCGGGTGAGACTGAGGGTGAACTTCGCCGGGGTGTGGTACGCCGCGAGCAGGGCGAAGCCGATGGCGACCGACAGGAGACCACCGACCTTCGCGGTCTTCGACAGCCCGAGGTTGCGCTCGCGCGAGACCTTGAGCCAGTCGTCGAGCAGACCCACGAGGCCGGCACCAGCGATGGCACCGATCACCAGGAGGCCGGAGCGGGTGAAGATCACCCCGCCCCGCACGTGGGCGAAGGCGTAGCCGACCACCCCGCCCACCACGATGGCGACCCCGCCCATGGTGGGGGTGCCCGCCTTGGTCGTGTGGCCCGACGGCACGTCCTCGTGGATGGGCTGGCCGATGCGGCGGGCCGTGAGCCAGTCGATGAGCAGACGCGTCACGGTGATGGAGGAGGCCAGGCCGGCACCGGCCGCGAGCAGGAGCGCGATCACGGGTGACCATCTTCACTGGTCGGCACGGGGGTGGCGCCATCGTCGGGCGCGCCGTCGGCGCGGCGCACGCGAGCGAGGGCGGCGAGGGCGGCGGCCGCGACGACGCGGTCGTCGTGGACGACGACCCGGTCGGCGAAGGTCTGGGTGGTCTCGTGGCCCTTGCCGGCCACCACCACCAGGTCGCCGGCGACGGCGGCGGCGACGGCGGCAGCGATCGCCGCCTTCCGGTCGGGCTCGACCTGCACCCGGTCGCGATGGTGGTCCTCGACGCCGGCGACGACGGCCTCGATGATCGCCTCCGGCACCTCGCTGCGAGGGTTGTCGCTGGTGACCACGGCCAGGTCGGCCAGGCGGGCCGCCACCGCGCCCATCAGGGGCCGCTTGGCCGGGTCACGGTCGCCGCCGGCGCCGAACACCACGATGACCCGCCCGGCGGGACCGCCCGGTGCCGGTGATGCGCCGCCGACCAGCTCGCGAGCGGCGCTGAGGACGTGCTCCAGCCCGTCCGGGGTGTGGGCGTAGTCGACGACGAGGCTGAACGACTGACCGGCCTCGACCGGCTCGAAGCGCCCGGCGATGACGGGGGCGGCGGCCAGGCCGGCGGCCACGGTGACGGGGTCGATGCCGAGCTCGGCGGCGGCGGTGGCGGCGGCGAGGGCGTTGGCGACGTTGTGGCGACCGGCGAGGCGCAGCGCCACGGCCTGGCCTCGCCACCGGAACCGACTCCCGGCCGCGGAGAGCTCGAGGTCCTCGGCGTCGGCGAGGCTGAAGCCGGTGGTCGGCAGCACGGCGGCGTCGGCCAGCAATCGGCCGTGGGGATCGTCGAGGCCGACCACCGCCCGGTCGGTGAGCTCCGGGGTGAGCAGCCGGGCCTTGGCGGCGAAGTACGCCTCCATGGTGGCGTGCACGTCGAGGTGGTCGTGGCTCAGGTTGGTGAACACCCCGACCCGGAACCGGCAGCCGTCGACCCGGCGCATGGCCAGCCCGTGGCTGCTGACCTCCATGGCCACCGCGGTGACCCCATCGTCGCGATGGGCGGCGAGGAGCGCCTGCAGCTCGGGCGCGTCCGGCGTGGTCGGCGGAGCGCTCGCAACGGGGGCCGAGGTGAGGGTGCCGATGACCTCGGCCCGGTGGCCGGCGGCCTCGAGGATGGCGCGGAGCAGCGTGACGGTGGTGGTCTTGCCGTTCGTGCCGGTGACACCGACCAGCACCAGGTCCCGGGACGGGTGGCCGGCGGCGGCGGCGGCGAGCACGCCCATGGCCGCCCGGACGTCGTCCACCACCACCTGGGCGAGCGGCGCCTCGAGATCGAGGAGGTGGTCGTCGACCACCCCCACGGCGCCGGCGGCGGCGGCGGCGGCGGCGAGGGCGAGGCCGACGACCCGACTGCCGCGCCCGCCGCAG
>JBBJOU010000009.1:0-16797 GCA_037724305.1 Acidimicrobiales bacterium | reverse complement strand
CTCAGTCGTCGCCGCGAACCTGACGGGACCGCTTGATGTCGCTGCGCTGGCGCTTGGCCGAGAGGCGGCGCTCCTTGGCGCCCTTGCCCGGTCGGGTGGGGCGGCGGGGCTTCTCGACCCGCAGCGCCTCGGCCAGGCGGTCGGTGAGGCGCTCGAGGGCGATGGCCCGGTTGCGGAGCTGGCTGCGCTCGTCGTCGGCCACCACCCGCACCACCGGGCCGAGCCGGGCGAGAAGCCGCTGGCGGGTGGCGGGGCCGAGGGATGGCGATCCCTCGACGTCGAAGCGGGCCTCGACCCGGGTGGCGGTCTTGTTGGCGTGCTGGCCGCCGGGCCCGCCCGAGTTCGAGAACCGCAACTCCACCTCCGAGCGCGAGATGCGCACCGACCCGGTGACGCGCAACATCGCCTCCTCGCCAGGGTCGCTGCCCGCGCTGCGCTCGGTCACGCCCCCAACGTGCCCGGTCCGAGCACCGGGACCGGCGGGGTAGCGTCGCCCCCCGTGTCCGCTGCCGATCCCGCTGCCGCGGTCCCCGCCGCCGAGCCGCTCCCCCAGCCGGCGCCGTTCCTGCTCGAGGCCCTGCCCACCGAGGTGCTGCTGATCCGCCATGGGCAGTCGGCCGCCTACGTCCCCGGCGACGCCGACAGCCACGACCCGCCGCTCTCGGTGCTCGGACGCCGGCAGGTGGCGGTTCTCGCCGCCCGCCTCGCCGGGCGGCGCATCGACGCCGTCGTGGCCAGCGACCTGGTCCGGGCCGTCGAGACCGCCCGCCCCCTGGCCGAGGACCGGGACCTGGAGATGGTCACCCGCCAGGACCTGCGCGAGGTCGACGTCGGCGACTGGGCCGGCGGCGAGTTCCGGGTCCGGGCCGCAGCCCGTGACCCGGAGTTCCTGGCCTTCGCCCGGGCCGGGCGGTGGGACGCCATCCCCGGCGCCGAACCCGACAACGACCTGCGCGAGCGCGTGTTCGCGGCGGTGTCGGGCATCGCCGCCGCCCACCCCGGTGGCTCGGTCGCCGTCGTCTGCCACACCGGGGTCATCAACGCCGTCCTCGCCCGGTGGGTCGACGCCGAGCGTTCGATCCTCGCCGTCATCGAGAACACCTCGGTCACCACCTTGCGCACCGACGGCCAGCAGTGGCTCGTCGTCGGCGTGAACGACTGCCACCACCTCGGCGACCCACTGCTCGCAGTGCCGTGAGTAGCCCCGGCTCGTTCATCCTCGGGGTCGATCTCGACGGGGTGTGCGCCGACTACACCGAGGCCTTCGCCGCCGTGGTCGCCGCCGAGAAGGGGTGCCATTCCGACGACCTGCCCCGGGCCCGGTCGTGGTCGTTCGAGGAGTGGGGCATCGAGGAGCTGGGCGGGTTCGAGCGCCTGCACCGCATCGCCGTGCTCGACAAGCGGATCTTCCGGTCGATGCCGGTGATCGAGGGCTGCGCCGAGGCCCTGTGGCGGCTGTCGGACGCCGGCGTGTGGATTCGCATCATCACCCACCGCCTGGTGGTGAACTGGGGCCACCAGGTCGCCGTCGCCGACACCGTCGCCTGGCTCGACGCCTCCGGCCTGCCCTACCGCGACCTCTGCTTCCTCGGGGCCAAGCCCGAGATCGAGGCCGACTGCTACATCGACGACGCCCCCCACAACGTCGAGGCCCTCCGGGAACGGGGCAACGACGTCCTCGTCTTCGACCAGCCCTACAACGGCGACGTCGCCGGGCCCCGGGTGCGCACCTGGCCCGAGGTCGAGGAGGTCGTACTCGTCCGCATGGCGGATCGGGGCCTCCCCGTCCAGGGTCAGTTCCCCGGCGTCACCGAGGCCGCCACCCGCCTCCGCCACCGTCTCGCCCCCGACGGCTAGGTCCGTCCCGAAGGGCGACCGATGGGTGCCGGGCGAGCGGTCCGTCGGGCACCCATCGATCGCCGACAGCTACTGCTGCCTCGGATGCACCGACGTCGAACCGGTCGTCGTGGGTGCTGAGCCCTCCGCGGGCCCCGCCACCATCGGCCGGGTCTGCGCCCGGTCGGGAAGGACGGGGGCGGCGCCCGGTCCGCCGTCGTCGTGGCCGACCTCGTGACGGGTCGGCGCCGGGCGCTCGGGGACGGCCTCGGTCCCGGTCGGTACCGTTCGCGCGACGGCGACGCCTCCCGCGCCGGCGATGACCTCGTCGGCCTTGCGGTGGTAGCGCCCCCCTCGCATGCCGCCGAGGAAGCCGGCGAGCAGGGCCACCACGACGGCGACGAGGCCGGTGATGACGGCAGTGGTCGTCCGGGCGTTGTCCTCGAACCACCGGGGCAGGTCGAGATCGGTGAACTCATCCTCGTAGCGATCGCCGGCCCAGGCACCGAGCGCGGCGAGGCCGGCGACGAGCAGGACGAACCACAGCGCCGACACCAGACCGTTGCGGCCGCCGTCGTAGCGGGCCATGCGCCCCGCCACCCATCCGCCCACGAGGAAGGCCAGGAACAGCACGACCATGCCGGCGATGAAGCCGCCGAGCGAAAGGTCGTCGGTGTCGTCGAGGCCGGATTGGTAGCCGATGGTGCCGGCCCCGGCGGCGATGCCCGAGAGCACGACCAGTGTGCCGAGGGCGGCCACCATGCCCGCCAACGTCGCCGGGACGTCGAGCCCGCCGAAGCGGCGGTGCGCCTCGGCCACCCCCGCCCGATTGTCGTTCGATCGCTCCCAGAACGCGTCGTCGCTCGTCTGCTGCTCCCGGACGGAGCGAGCGCGCACGGGCGCGGTCCGGCCGGAGTCGCGGTCCTTGTCGCGGGCCATGGCGGTTACCGCCCCCGGCCGGCGGTGCCGCCGTCGGCCTCGGGCGCGTGATCCCCGCCGGGCATCGGCGCACCTTCGCCGAGCCCGTCGTCGCCGCCCACCGGTACCGGCTCCGAGACCTGCTCGGTGTAGACCCACCGCCGCAGCCGGGCCTGGCCCCTGGCGTCGGGGATCTCCTCTTCGCCCCGGATCACCACGGCCTCAGGCGTCGGGCCGTCGTCGTCGATGCCGGGCCCGTCGATGCCGGCCGTCTCGGCGCCGTCGTCAGCGGCCCCCGCGACATCGATCCCGTAGTGCTCGTAGAGGCGCTCCTCCTCGGCCGGCTCGAGGGTGCCGTCGGGGTCGACGTTCGGTGCGTCCTTGACCTGACCCTTCTCGTAGGCCACCCGCAACGACTCGCCGTCGGGCTCGGAGCCGGCGATGGGCACGAAGCTGATCCGGCGGCCGAACAGGCCGGTACGGAGTGCCAGCCACGACGGGTCGCCGGTGGCGTCGTCGAGGTAGAGGTCGACGATCTCGCCGATCTCGTCGCCGTCCCGGTCGAGCGCGTTGCGCCCGATCCACGCCGTCAGCTCTGAGGTATCGGTCATGATGCGTCCCCTCGCGTCGCTGTCCGCCGTCCGGCGGGTGCCCTCTCCACTCCCCCGTGGACGAGGGTTCGCACACGCCCCGGGGCCGTTGTTCACCCATCGGTGCGCTCGACGCGTGGTGAGCCCAGCCGGAACGTGCCCGAGCGAGCGGAACATCCCGCTTGTCGTCCGCGCCCGCGACGACGGATGCGGTGCCACCGGGGTGTACGCAACCACCCGTACAGGTGGCGGGCTGCGCCTCGATCCGCCGCTCCGGTGACCGGGGCCTACGACGCCGGGCTGTAACAGACCTGCGCGCCAGCCGCGCAGGTTTCCTGGTTGGGGAATGCCGTCCCGATGCCTACCGTTGGCACTTGCACATCGCAAGTGACCGCGAGGAGCCCCCATGTCCGACCAGCTCGAGTCGACCCTGCTGCCCGTCCTGCCGCTGCGCTCCGGCGTGGTGCTGCCCCAGATGGTCGTCACCCTGACCCTCGAGACCGACGAGGCCCGGGCCGCGGCGGCGGCCGCCGAGACCGTCGGGGGCGAGCTGCTGCTCGTCCCCCAGGTCGACGGGCGCACCTCCCGGGTCGGGGTCCTCGCCCGGGTCGAGTCGGCCGGCGGGCTCCCCGGCGGTGGCCGGGCGCTGATGATCCGCGCCACCGGGCGCGCCCTCGTCGGCGCCGGCGTGGTCGGTCCGGGCACGACCGCAGCCGAGGCCGCCCCCGCGCTGTGGGTGCGGGCCGACCCGCTCGCCGAGGCGGCCCCGACCGAGCGGGCCGTCGAGCTCGCCCGCGAGCTGCGGGCCACGTTCCGGGCCCTGCTCGAGCGCAACGGCGGGCGGGCCTTCTCCGAGGTGCTGCGCGGCACCGAGGACCCCGGCGCCCTCGCCGACCTCGCCGGCTGGTGGCCCGACCTGAGCCACGAGCGCAAGATCGAGGTGCTCGAGGCGGTCGACGTCGAGGCCCGCGTCGAGCTCGTCCTCGGCTGGGCGACCGAGGCGCTGGCCGAGGCGCAACTGACCGACCGCATCCGCACCGATGTCAGCGAGGGCATGGAGAAGACCCAGCGCGAGTTCCTCCTGCGCCGCCAGATGGACGCCATCCGCACCGAGCTGGGTGAGGACCCCGACGACGCCGACGTCGTCGAGGGCTTCCGCACCCGGCTGGCGGAGCTGCGCGCCGCCGGCGCCGCCGAGTCCGTGCTCGGCGCCATCGACAAGGAGCTGCGCCGCCTGCAGCGCACCCCGGAGCAGGCGGTCGAGCACGGCTGGATCCGCCAGTGGCTCGACACCGCCTTCGAGGTGCCGTGGGCCACCCGCACCGACGACGACCTCGACGTCGGCGCGGCGCGAGCGGTCCTCGATGCCGACCACACCGGTCTCGACGAGGTCAAAGAGCGCATCGTCGAGTTCCTCGCCGTGCGCCGCCTCCGGGCCAGTCGCCAGGACGTGACGGCCCCGGCCCCCGCCGGCCGGCGTACCGGCGGCGCCATCCTCGCCCTCGTCGGGCCTCCCGGCGTCGGAAAGACCTCGCTCGGCGAGTCGGTGGCCCGCGCTCTCGGCCGGGAGTTCGTCCGGGTGTCGCTGGGCGGCGTCCGCGACGAGGCCGAGATCCGCGGCCACCGCCGCACCTACGTCGGCGCCCAACCCGGGCGCATCGTGCGGGCCCTCACCGAGGCCGGCACCATGAACCCGGTCATCCTCCTCGACGAGCTCGACAAGGTGGGCAGCGACTGGCGGGGCGACCCGTCCTCGGCGCTGCTCGAGGTGCTCGACCCCGCCCAGAACCACACGTTCCGCGACCACTACCTCGAGGTCGACCTCGACCTCTCCGACGTGCTCTTCCTCGTCACCGCCAACCAGGCGGACCAGATCCCGGGCCCGCTCTACGACCGCCTCGAGGTCATCGGCCTCGACGGCTACACCGAGGACGAGAAGGTCGCCATCGCCCGCGACCACCTCGTCGGGCGCCAGGTGGCGGCCAACGGGCTGCGCCCCGACGAGGTCGACGTGCGCGACGGCGCCCTGCGCCGCATCGTGGCCGAGCACACCCGCGAGGCGGGCGTGCGCACGCTCGAGCGCACCATCGGCAAGCTCCTGCGCAAGGTGGCGACCAGGGTCGCCGCTGGCATTGACGACGCCGCCGGCATTGACGACGCCGCCGGCACCGCCGAGTGTCCGGTGGTCGTCGACACCGACGACGTTCCCACCTGGCTCGGCCGGGCCCGCTTCCTGCCCGAGGCGACCGAGCGCACGTCGGTGCCGGGCGTGGCCACCGGCCTCGCCGTCACCGGGGCCGGCGGCGACGTCCTCTTCGTCGAGGCCACCACCTACGCCCGCGGCGCCGGCGACGCCACCGCCGGGCTCACCGTCACCGGCCAGCTCGGCGACGTCATGAAGGAGTCGGCCGAGATCGCCCTCTCCTTCGTGCGCAGCCGGGCCGTCGAGCTGGGCATCGACCCCGCCGACCTCGACCGCCGCTTCCACGTGCACTTCCCCGCCGGGGCGGTGCCCAAGGACGGCCCCTCCGCGGGGGTCACCATGACCACCGCGCTGGTGTCGTTGCTCACCGGGCGGGCCGTCCGCAGCGAGATCGGCATGACCGGCGAGGTCACCCTCCAGGGCCGGGTCCTGCCCATCGGCGGCGTCAAGCAGAAGGTGCTGGCGGCGCATCGCGCCGGGCTCACCGAGGTGGTGCTCCCCAAGCGCAACGAGGCCGACCTCGACGACGTCCCCGAGTCGGTCCGCGACCTGGTGACCATCCACCTGGTCGACGACGTGCGCGACGTCCTGCGCCTCGCCCTCGAACCGGCCCCCGCCGCCATCGCCGCCGCCTGACCCCCGCCCCCCCCTCGAACTGGGTGTCGCCGTTGGCCCCGACCACATCGTCTGCACCCAGTTCGGGACGGGCGCGCCGAGCCTGGCGCCGTCGACGGTACGGTCGCGTCGTGGCCCGCTTCGGACGACGCCGACGACGAGACGACGACGACACCTCCGACCAGGGAGCCGATGCCGACGTCGGTGCCGCCGGAGCAGATCTCGACCCGGCGCCGGCCGTGGGTGGGGCGGACGAGCCCACCGCGGCACCGGCCGGGGGGGCCCCGGAGGCCACCATCGACGTCGTCGACCAGCACGGCCGGCCGGCCCGGGTCACCCGGGTGGCCTATGCCACCGAGGTCCTGCCCGCCCAGCTGGCCGCCCGTCGCGACGAGCCCGACGCCCTCGCCCCCGTGCTGGCCGCCGCCCTGCGCAACGGCTTCGCCGCCGAGGTGCTCGACGCCGCTGCCCATCTCGTCGCCATCGACCCCCAGGCCGAGCGGAGCACGCTCCTCCACGCCGTCGCCCTCCTCCAGCTCAGGCGCCACGCCGAGGCCGAGGTCGAGCTGCTGGCCTACGTGGAGGCGCACGGCCCGACCGGCGCGGTGCTGACCAACCTGGCCAAGGCCGTCGCCGGGCGCGGCGACATCGACGACGCTCGCGCCACCCTGCGCCGGGCCATCGCCCTCGACCCCAACCAGGACAACGGGCTCTCCTGGTTCGCGGCGCTCGCCTCCGAGCACGACGGTGCCGCCGGCCGCCGCCAGGCACTCGTCTGGGCGGCCACCCAGGAAGGGGCGTGGCGCCCGCAGCTGCTCCTGGCGGTGACGGACGCCGCCGATGAGCGCATCGACGACGCCGTCGCCGGCTTCCGTGCCCTGGTGGCTCGCGCCGCCGACCGGCCTGACGTCCTGCTCACCGCCACCGGCACGCTCGGCAAGATCGGGCGCTTCGCGGATGTCATCGAGCTCGCCCTCGCCGTCTGGGACCCGTCCCGCCACGATCCCCGGGTCGGCCTCAACCTGGCCGAGGCCTGCCTGCGCACCGGGCGCCTCGACGAAGCGGCGCGCACCATCGGCCGGGTCGGCCGCCTCGACCGCCCTGCGCTCAACCCCGCCGTGGCCCGCATCGCCACCCGGGTGGCGTCGGCCCGCACCGCCGCCGCCCGCGCCCCCGGTCCCGACGGGACGCCCGCCCGGCCCCGCATCGCCATGACCCGCGTCGCCGAACCGCTGTGGTGGAGCCTGCTCGGCGAACCCGGTTGGTTGACATCGTCCGCCGGCGCCGGTCCCCGTGCGCTCGTGCTGCCTCTCGCCGTGCCCGGCCATCGGACGCCTGCTCCCGGCACGCCGCGCGTCGCCGGTCTCGACGAGCTCACCAGCATCAGCCGAGCCCTTCCTGCCGCCGTCGCCGACGCCATCCGCCTCGAGACCGACGCCGATGCCGACCTGGCGCTGTTCACCATGCCCGGCGGCGGCCCGGTCGTGTTCGGCGAGGCCCCGACGGCGGCGTCGCTGGAGGGGATCGTGCGCATCGCCACCGACGGCCCCGACGGCGGCGCCGTCCCCGTCGTGGTCGTCGCCGGGACCGCGGTCCTCGACAAGGACCTCGTCCAGATCAGCATCACGCTGTGGCGACCGGGTGGTGCGACCCCCCTGGCCGAAGTGCAGCGGGCCACACCGCTCGACGCCGTAGGTGAGCTCGCGGCCGCCGCCATCGACGAGATCCTCGACCGGGTCGGCGACGCCGGCATCGCCCGCCGCCCCGACACCGTCGGGCTGCTCCCGGTGGTCCCCGGCATCGCCGGGCGCGAGCACCTCATCGGTACCGACCGCCTCCTGCAGCTCCGCCTCGCCACCGACGGCGTGCTGAGCATGGACCGCCAGTGGGGTGTCCGCGACATGCTCACCCACCAGCACGCGGTGGCGACCCGCAGCGGCGCCCCCCTCGCCGTGCTCGGCTTCCTCGGCGCGCTGGCGGCGGCGCACCGGGCCGGCGCCCCCGCCGCCCCCGAGTTCGCCGACCGGGCCGTCGCCCTCGTCGACGCCGCCCCCGACGGCGGCCCCGTCGCCATGCTCACCCCGTGGGTGCTGCGCCTCGTCGACCAGCGCGACGCCGCCACCGCCGCCGTCGACCAGGCCCGCGCCGGCATCGCCGATGTCGCCGACGACGCCCGCGGTCCCGCCTACGCCGCCTGGCTCGACCGCATCTGAGCCCGCCCTGCCATCGACCGGGGTGTTCCCGGCCACCCGTGGAGGTGGCTCCGTGCACCCCGGTTCGTCGTGCTGGCGACCGGGGTGCAGCCGCCCACCCGTACGGGTGGTGCGGTGCGCCCCGGTGTGGAGCGCGGGGCGCTACGCCCGGTGGCCGACGGCGGCGAGCACGACCTCGTCGGCGCAGCCCCGGGCGTAGCCGGCGATGCGGCGCTCGATGTCACGACCGAGCACCCGGCGACCGATCGCCTCGGCGACGGGGCGGAGGAACGCCGGACGGCACGAGAAGGTGTAGCGCCAGGTGGCTTCGGTGCGGCCGTCGTCGAGCGCGGCGAAGCTCCACCCGCCCGAGAAGGTCCGGAAGAACCACGGCCCGCTGACCATCTTCATCCCGACCTGGGTGGGCGGGCGGAACGAGACGTACTCCGACACCATCCCCAGGCCGTGGCGGGAACGGGTCCGGGTGCGCACGCCCCGGGCCGGCACGGTCGCGCCGTCGAGCAGCTCCTGGTGCCGCACGAACGGGTCCCAGCGGTAGCGGACCTCACCCTGGGTCTGGGACACGGCAAAGGCGACCTCGACGGGGACCTCGACCACGACGGACGCCTCGACGCGCGGCATCTGCCCAGTGTGGCGGACCGAGACCGGCGCCGTCGCCGTGGCTACCGTCGAGCCCGTGACCGAGCGCAGCGAGGGCATGCCGGGCGCGCGAGCGCCAGCGAGCCGCACGACGATGGGGGCCGGGGGCGCAGCCCCCGAGAAGCGATGACCGACTGGGGCGACGTCGCCCGCGCCGCCCTGGCGACGTTGCTGGCGTCGATCCCGCTCGGAATCTCCGTGTGGGCCCTGGTCGACGTCGCCCGGCGACCGTCGTGGGCGTGGGCGCTGGCCGGGCGGCGCCAGGTGGTGTGGCTCGCCGCCATCATGTTCAGCGTCCTCACCGTGGTCGGCGGCCTGGTGGTGTCGGGTTGGTACCTCGTCAGGGTCCGTCCGTGCATCGCCGCCGCCGAGGACGGCCGGATCGCCACCTCGTCGTAGCGCCGGCTGCCTGAGCGAGGTGGCAGCGTGGGCGGATGCGCACCATCGGGCTGCTCGGCGGCATGAGCTGGGAATCGTCGGCCGAGTACTACCGGATCGTCAACCAGGAGGTGCGCCGCCGGCTGGGCGGCACCCACTCGGCCGAGTGCGTCCTGTGGTCGTTCGACTTCGCCGAGATCGAGGCGCTGCAGGCCGACGGCGACTGGGCCACCGCGGCGGCGCGGTTGATCGACGCCGGCCGCGGCCTCGAGGCGGCCGGCGCCGAGCTGCTCGTGCTGTGCACCAACACCATGCACCGCTTGGCGCGACCGCTCGAGGACGCGCTGGCGATCCCCCTCCTCCACATCGCCGACGCGACCGCAGCGGCGCTGCACGCCGGCGGCCGACGTCGCGTCGGCCTGCTCGGCACCCGGTACACGATGGAGGCCGACTTCTACCGCGGCCGGTTGGAGGCGGTGCACGGCCTGGACGTGATCGTGCCCGAGGAGATCGAACGGACGCTGGTGCACGACGTCATCTACGACGAGCTCGTACGCGGTCTCGTCCGCCCGGAGTCGAGAGCGGCCTTCGACCGCATCCTCGACGAGCTGTTCGCCGCCGGAGCCGATGCGGTGATCCTCGGCTGCACGGAGATCGAGCTCCTGGTCGACCCCGACGCCGATCCCCGCCTCTACCCGACGACCCGACTGCACGCCCTGGCGGCGGTCGAGGCGGCGTTGGCGCCCTGACTCAGGTGGCCTTTGCGAGGAGGCGCGCCGGGGGCGGCCCGTAGCGGCCGCGGACGAAGTCGGCGATGGCCCGCAGGCGGCCTTCGAGGTGCCAGTAGGGGTCGCGGCGGCCGGGGGCGATGATGCCGACGCCGAGTTGGAGGAGAGCGAGCTGGGCGCGGACAGCGGCGTGGTAGAGGCCTGAGTGCTCACGCACGAGGAGCAGGGTGTTGCGCAGCTGGAGGTAGCTGACGGCGGCGGCGGCACCGTGGAGCTGCGGGTTGCGGACGAGGGCGCCCCGCACCAGCCCGACCTCCCAGCCGGCGGCGGTGGCCCGCAGGCCGAGGTCGGCTTCCTCGCCGTAGGCGAAGTACCGCTCGTCGAACAGCCCGATCTCGTCCAGGCAGGTCCGGCGGGCCAGGAGCAGCGTTCCGTGAGGGTGGTCGGCCGGCTCCCATCCCTCGGTCACGGTGGCCGGTCCGGGGATCCCGCCGAAGTACGGATCGACCCGCGGCGTCCGGCCGTCGCCGTAGTCGGCGCAGGCCAGCCCAGCGCGGTCGCGCGCCGTCGCCGCGTCGAGGAGGGCGGCCAGGCACCCGGGCTGGGGCAGGGCGTCGTGGGGGGCGAGCGCGCACCACGCCCCCGCCGCCGGGTCGTCCAGGAACGCCCGGAGGCCGACGTTGGCCGCCGGACCGAACCCGAGGTTTGCCCCGGCCTCGATCAGGCTGTCGATGCCGCCGGGCGCCGCCGCCAACACCCGCAGCGCGACGACGGTCGCCAGGCTCGACCCGTTGTCGACGACGACGAGGTGCACCGGCACCGACTGGGCCCGGAACAACGCCACCGTGGCCGCCAGGCGCGCCGGCTGCTCCCAGTGCACGATGACCACGTACAGCGGCGGAGCGATGGGCACGCCGGCCAGGTTGCCCGACGGCACAGCACAGCCCGTTCTTTGTTGGCTGGACCACCGCCACGGTGGCGCAGCCGACAAAGAACGGGAGGGGTGGCTCGTAGGGTGGTCGGCGTGGACCAGCCCCCGCCCGCCGGCGGCCGCCCCGACCGGGTGCCCTCCGACGACGAGCTCCGCGCCATTGTCGGCCCCGTCGCCGGCGACGAGCCCCGCTCGGCGTGGGTCGTCCCCCCGCTCGTGTCGGTGCTGGCGGGCCTGCTGCCGGGAACCGACCTGGCCGGCATCGTCCTCGCCATCGCCGCGGTGACCATTGGCTACCGCTGGCCCGGGCACCCAGCGCGCACGTCGCTGCTGATGGCGGCGCCGGCGGCCGTGGTGCTCGGCGTCCGGAGCGTGTTCGGCGGCGTCGACGAGCTCGGCCTCGACGGCACCGGCGCCCTCGGCGTGGTGTCGTTCGTGATGGCTCTGGGGTTCGGTTTCCTGCTCGTCGCCCTGCTCGCCGCCCTCGGCACCGTCATCGCCGAGGGGCGGGCCGAGCGCCGCGCCCGCGGCCCCGAGCCCTGGGACCGCCCCCGCGTCGTCGCCACCGCCACCATGGTCATCGCCGCCGCCCTGTTCTTCGGCGTCCCCCTGGTCGCCGCCATCATCGGCTGACGTCAGTATCGCGTGGCGTCCATCCACGACTCGTGCAGACGGGTGTAGGCGCCGCCGGCGGCCAAGAGATCGGTGGGCGTGCCCCGCTCGACCAGGCGGCCGGCCTCGAGGACCATGACCCAGTCGGCGCGCTCGGCGGTGGACAGTCGGTGGGCGATGGTGACGGCGGTGCGGCCGCGCGAGAGGCTCTCGAGGGCGCGGGCGATGCGGGTCTCCGTGCCCGGGTCGACGGCCGAGGTGGCCTCGTCGAGGAGCAGGCAGCTGGGGTTGGCGACGTAGGCCCGGGCCAGCGACACCAGCTGGCGCTCTCCCACCGAGACCGCCTCCCCGCGCTGGCCGACCTCGGTGCGGATGCCGTCGGGCAGGGTGTCGAGCCACTCCTCGAGGCCGAGCTCGAGGAAGGCGATCCGCACGTCGCCCTCGGTGGCCGCCGGGTTGGCGAAGCGGACGTTGTCGAGGATGTTCCCGTCGAAGAGGAACCCCTCCTGCGGCACCAGCACGAGGCGCGACCGGAGACTCGAGAACGGAACCCGGTCGAGGGCGACCCCCCCGACCGTGATGCGCCCCTCGGTGGGATCGGCCAGGCGGACGAGCAGCTTTGCCAGCGTCGACTTGCCGGACCCGGTGGCGCCGATGAGGGCCACCGACGCGCCGCTGCGGATCACGGCGTCGACGTGGCGCAGTGCCCACACCGGCTCGGCCACGGGCGGGGCGACCTCGCCCGGCACCGCGAGGGGCAGGTAGGCGAACGACACCCCCTCCAGGCGGATCTCGGGGGGGCCGGGCGGCAACGGCGTGCCGCCGTCACCGGGGTCGGCGACGTCGATCTCGGTGTCGAGGACGTCGAGCACCTTGCGCCACCCCGCCACCGCCGTCTGGGTCTGGTCGAGGATCTCGGTGAACTCCGAGACCGGCTCGAGGAACAGCGCCACCAGGAAGAGGAACGCCACCATCTCGCCGGCCGACAGGCCGCCGCCGGGACCGAGGGCCAGCCCGGTCAGCACCACCGCGGCGGTGGTGATCACCGCGAACACCTCGTTGGCCGGGAACAGCACCGCCGAGAGCCGGCCGGCCCGGATGTAGGCGTCGCGGTGGGCGTCCACCGCACCGCCGACGCGCTTCGTCGTGCGGTCCTGGACCCCGTAGGCCCGCACCACCGCCGCCCCCGCCACCGACTCGGCGATGGCGCCGTACATCTCCCCCACCCGCGACCGGACGCTGTCCCATGCCGCCAGCACCCGGCGCTGCAGGCGCTTCAAGACGACGAACAACGGCAGCGCGCAGGCGACGGCGACACCCGCGAGTCGCCAGTCGTAGACGGCCATGGTGGCGGTGACGGCCAGCATCACCGCGAGGTTCACCACCCAGCCGATGCCGCCCCAGGAGAAGAACTGCGAGAGCTGCTCGACGTCGTTGGTGACCCGGGCGGTCAGGGTGCCCCGCTGCTGGCCGGTGTGATGCGCCACCGACAGGCGGTGGACGTGGTCGAAGACCCGGCGGCGGAGCGCGGCGAGCGCCGTCTCGGCCGCCCGGGCCAGGCGCATGCGTGTCTGCCAGCTGAGCACGGTGGTCACCACGAGCAGGGCGAGGGCGCCGCCGGCGAGCGTCCACACCGTGCCCAGCTGCACGTCGGTGGCGCCGCCCTCGGCACCGTTGACGATCCCGCGGTCGATCACCTGCTGGGTGAGGATCGGCACCAGCACCCGCCCGCCGGCGCCGAGGAGCGCAAAGAGCAGGGTGACCCCGAGGCCGTGGCGCAGCTCGGGCGAGGCGGCCAGCCCCCGTCGCAGGACGCTGACCGCCCCGGTGCCGTCGCTGTCGGGCGGCGGCACCGGGGCGGCGACCGGACCGGCGGTGGCGTCGCCGCCGCCGGGATCGGGCTCAGGTCCCGAGCCGCTGCGGTCCTCGGTCGCGAGGGTCACGGCGGCGAGCTCCCGGCTGGCCGGGCGGTGCGGTCGGCCCGGTCGAGCTCGTAGGCCCGCACCAGGCGGGCGTACGCCGGGTTCGTCGCCTGCAGGCCCTGGTGGGTCCCGTGGGCCACGAGGTGGCCGGCGTCGAGGAACAGCACCTCGTCGGCGAGGGCCATGGTGGAGGGCCGGTTGGCGACCACGACGGTGGTGGTCGCGCCCAGCTCGCCCGCCAGCGCGGCGAGGATGCGCGCTTCGGTGGTGGGGTCGACGGCCGAGGTGGCGTCGTCGAGCAGGAGCAGGCGGGGACGGCGGGCGAGCGCCCGGGCCAGGGCGATGCGTTGGCGTTGGCCGCCGGACAGGGTGGCGCCCCGCTCACCGACGACGGTGGCATACCCGCGGGGGAGCATCTCGGTGAACGTGTCGGCGCCGGCCAGGCGGGCCGACGGCACCAGGGCGTCGTCGGCGACACCGAGGAGGATGTTCTCGGCGACGGTGTCACCGAAGAGGAACGCCTCCTGGAAGGCGGTCGCCACCTCCCGGCGGAGCTCGTCGACGCCGAGGGTGGCCAGCCGGCGCCCGTCGAGGCGGATCTCGCCGGCGTCGGGGTCGAGCAGGCCGGCGATGCAGAGCAGCAGGGTCGATTTCCCCGAACCCGTCGCCCCGACCACGGCGACGGTGCGACCGGCCTCGATGGTGGCGGTGACGCCCGCCAGGGCCGGTCGACCCGCCTCGTGGGCGCACCAGAGCCGGTCGATCTCGACCCGCGCGCCACCGGCCGCCCCCGCGGCGGCGGCGGCGGCCGAGACGGTGATGGCGTGGCGGGGGTCGGCCGGCTCGGCCAGCACGGCGTCGATCCGGGCCAGGCCCACCATGGCCGAGGGCAGCTCGCCCAGCAGGTAGCCGATGAGGCGGAGCGGGAACACCAGGACGGTGAACAGGCTGACGAACGCCACCACCGTTCCGGTCGAGATCGCCCCGGCGTCGACCCGCCACGCCCCCACCACCAGCACGGCGACGATGCCGAGCGCCGGCAGGGCGTCGAGGACGGCCTCGAAGCCGGCCCGGATCTCGGCCACCCGGATCTTGGCGTCGCGCAGCTCGTCGGCGGCGCGCCCGAACCGGGCGCCCTCGATGGCCTCGGCTCCGAGCGCCTTGACCACCAGGGCACCGTCGAAGCTCTCGTGCGCCACCGCCGAGGTGTGGCCGATCTCCCGCTGCGCCCGTTCGGCGGGCTGATCGACGCGGCGCTGGTAGCGCAGGTTCAGGACCACCAGGGTGGGGAACACGGCCGCCCCGACCAGCGAGAGGAAGGGGTCGGTCACCACCATCCACAGCGCCGACGCCATGATGATCACGACGACACCCGTGGCGTAGGGCAGCGGGCCCAGGATCTCGGTGGCGGCGTCGGCGTCGTTGCCGGCGTGGGAGAGCAGCTCGCCGGCCGGTCGGCGCCGGTGGAAGCGGTAGGGCACCGCCTGGTAGCGCTCGACCAACTGGCTCCGCAGCGTGGCCTGCACCGACGCCTGGGTGATGGTGGCGAACACCCGGCGCACGACGATGCCGGCGGCCTTCACCACGCCGATGCCCAGCACGAGCGCCAGGGTGGCCGCCACCGTCCCGCCGTCCACGCCCCCCTCCGAGAAGCGGGGCACGATCACCCGGTCGACGACCCGCCCCAGCGCCCACGACCCCGCCACCGTGGCCAGGGCGAAGACGGCGGCGCCCACCACGGCGACCGCGAACGACCGGGGGTGCAGCGCCACCATCCGACGGATGGAAGCGAACCCCCGCCGGAGCAGGTGCTTCCCGGGGACGGGCGCGGTCACGGGAGGCGACGCTACGCCCGCCCGGCGGCTATCCCCAACGGATTCGGCTGGTCGCCGGGCACCGCTCAGAACGCCGGCCGAAGCCCCCGCAGCATGGGGAAGTGACGGACATTGAGGGTGAGGAGCTCGGCGTTGAGCTCCTCGGCGGTCGCCGCGATGACATGGTCGACGATGTCGATGGCGGCATGTGAGCGCCGGTAGCGGCGGAGGTGGGCACCGGCACGGGCGGCGATGGCGTCGGAGACGGGGACGAGGCGGACGGCCTCGAAGAGGCGGGCCACCGGGGCGCGCTCGGCGCTGCGCATCCCGCCCTCGAGCTCGGTCCGGGAGAGGACGCTGCCCAGCGCCGTGCCCTCCCGGGCGTGATGGGACAGGAGCGCCGTCGCCGCATCGACGCCCCGGAGGTGGGCGATGAGGACGCTCGAGTCGAAGAGCGCGATCACAGACCGAGGTGGTCGAGGCGTTCGGCTGCGGTCCGCCCCCGCACGCGAGCCAGCCACTCGGGCCAGTCGTCGGCATCGGCGAGCACGCCGGCGGTCGCCTGCACCGCGGCGACACGTGCGTCGGCGGCGCCGTCGTCGATGGCCAGGACCTGATCGAGGATCCGCCGCACGACCTCGGCCATGGGCACGCCGGCATCGGCGGCCCGCTGGTCGAGGCGGCGCCGCTGCTCCGACGTGAGGTAGAGCTGCGTCCGCTGCATACATCTGCAGCGTACATCGCATTCCCGGCGCCGGGACGCGATCCCGCCGGCCTTCACCAGCCCGATGCCGACGACGAGCGCCAACGTTGCGGCCACTGCGCCAGCGCGCACGCCGTCCTCGGACCGGGGCACGAGCACCCGGTCGGTACTGGCCGGCCTACGCTCTGGCGCTGATCAGATCGCAATCAAGTTCGAGGGGCCACGATGAAGACGCGCCGATCAATCGCCGTGCTCCTCCTCGCCGTCGCGCCGGCGGTGATCGGCTGTGGTGACGACGACGATGACGTAGCCGGCGGCGCAGCGACCGTCGAGGCTGCGCAGTCCTGCCTGGAGGACGCCGGGTTCGTGGTGGTGCGCGAGGAGATCCAGCCGGGGTCTTCCAGGAGCTACTCGGGCTCGCCGACTTCCTCGTCCTCACCGCAACCGACGAAGCCATCGGGTCGGGCACGGTGACCTACTACGAGACCGAAGCGGACGCTCAGGCAAGCCTCGATGAGGAGAGCGCCTTCACCGCCAATGGTGCGGAGGGCAAGGTCGGGCTGGCCGTCTACTTCGTGCTCGGGCCCGAACTCGCTCCGACCGTCGAGGGTTGCCTGTAGGTCTACTGGGCGACGAGGGACTAGGCCCAATACCGTTCAGTTAGGGTTGCACTGGTGTAGTTTGGTGGTGTGCCT
>JBBJOU010000008.1:0-16945 GCA_037724305.1 Acidimicrobiales bacterium | reverse complement strand
CCGGTACTGTCGCCGCCCGTGACCGAGCCCGGCGGGGACGCCCGTATCCGCCTGGTGGTGCTGTTCGGCGGGCGGTCGGCCGAGCACGAGGTGTCGTGCACCTCTGCGCTCCACGTGCTGCGGGCCGTCGACCGAGACCGCTACGACGTGGTGCCCATCGGGATCACGCGCGACGGGCGGTGGGTGGACGTCGAGGCCACGACCGTGACCGCCCTGAGCGAGGGGGCCGGGGCCCTCCCCTCCCCCGACGACGCCCGGCGCAGTGCGACCCTCGATGCCATGCCGACGTTGGCGTCGGTCGTCGGCGAGGAGGTGGTGGTCCTCCCGCTGCTGCACGGGCCCATGGGCGAGGACGGCACCGTGCAGGGCCTGCTCGAGTTGGCGCGCGTCGCCTACGTCGGGGCGGGCGTGCTGGCCTCGGCCACCTGCATGGACAAGGGGGCGGCCAAGGACGTGCTCGCCGCCCACGGGCTCCCTCAGGCCCGCCACCTGACATGGCGGGAGACCGACGTCGACACGGCTCGCGTCGGCGAGGAGCTGGGCTGGCCGGTGTTCGTGAAGCCGGCCAACATGGGCTCCTCGGTCGGCGTCACCAAGGTCTCCGTCCCCGCCGAGCTGCCGGCCGCGCTCGCCACCGCGCTGCGCTACGACGAGTACGTCGTGGTCGAGGAGCATGTCGGCGGCCGGGAGATCGAGGTGGCCGTGCTCGGCAACGCCGAGCCCCAGGCGTCGGTGCCGGGCGAGATCGTGCCCGGCGCCGAGTTCTACGACTTCGACGACAAGTACGGCGGCGACGCCGCCGGCCTGCTCGTCCCCGCCCCGCTCGGGCCGACCGAGGCCGACGACGTGCGCCGCCTCGCCGTCGAGGCCTACCGGGCACTGCGGGTCGACGGGATGGCCCGGGTCGACTTCTTCTACGAGGAACACGGGCGCGACGGCGGCGCCGGGCGGGGGTTCCTCGTCAACGAGCTCAACACCATCCCTGGGTTCACGCCCATCTCGATGTTCCCGCGATTGTGGGAGTCGTCAGGCCTGCCGTACGGCAAGCTCATCGACGAGCTGGTGCGCCTGGCCCAGGAGCGCTCCGCCCGCCGGGACCGCTTCGCCACCACCCGGGACTGAGTCACCATCACGCAGCTCCGCCCCACCCGGGGCGGCACGGAGGAGAGCCATGACCAACAGCTTCGACGCCCTGGGCACCCTCGCCGTCGGTGGGGCCGAGCACGCCGTCTACCGCCTGGCCGCCCTCGAGGAGCGTTTCGGCGTGTCCCGCCTCCCCTATTCGATGAAGGTGCTGCTCGAGAACCTCCTGCGCCACGAGGACGGGCTGCGGGTCACCGCCGCCGACGTCGAGGCGGTCGCGTCGTGGGACGGCGGCGCATCGACCGGCGACCGGGAGATCTCCTACCTGCCCGGCCGGGTGCTGATGCAGGACTTCACCGGCGTGCCCGCGATCGTCGACCTCGCCGCCATGCGCGACGCGGTGGCCGACCGGGGCGGCGACGCCGCCACGCTCGACCCGCTCATCCCCGCCGACCTGGTGATCGACCACTCGGTCTCGGTCGACCACAACGCCGGCCCGGACTCCCTGGCGCTGAACACCGCCCTCGAGTACGCCCGCAACGCGGAACGCTACCAGTTCCTGCGCTGGGGCCAGCAGGCGTTCGCCTCGCTGCGGGTGGTGCCGCCCGAGACCGGCATCTGCCACCAGGTGAACCTCGAGCGGCTCTCGACCGTCGTCGCCACCCGTGACGGCGTCGCCTTCCCCGACACCTGCGTCGGGACCGATTCCCACACCCCGATGGTCAACGGCCTCGGCGTGGTGGCGTGGGGCGTGGGGGGCATCGAGGCCGAGGCGGCGCTCCTCGACCAGCCCATCTCGATGCTCATCCCCAAGGTGATCGGGATCAGGCTGGTGGGGGCGTTGCCTGCCGGCGTGACCGCCACCGACCTCGTGCTCACCGTCACCGAGATGCTGCGCCGCCACGGCGTGGTGGGCACGTTCGTCGAGTTCTACGGCCCCGGCGTGGCCAACGTGCCGGTCGAGAACCGGGCGACGATCGGCAACATGAGCCCGGAGTACGGCTCGACCATCACCATCTTCCCGATCGACGACGAGACGTTGCGCTACCTGCGTTTCAGCGGCCGCCCCGACGAGGTCGTCGCCCTCGTCGAGGCCTACGCCAAGGAGCAGGGCCTCTGGCACGACCCCGACCGCACCCCGACCTTCTCCGAGACCCTCGAGCTCGACCTCGCCACCATCGAGGCGTCGCTGGCCGGCCCCGCCCGCCCCCAGGACCGGGTCCCGCTCCGCCTGTCAAAGGCCATGTTCTGCGCGGCGCTGCAAACGTCGCTGCCCGAGATCGCCGACGGCTCCTACGACGAGGCCGTCGACGAGTCGTTCCCGGCGAGCGACCCGCCTGCGGCCGCCACCGACGCCAGCGCCGGGGGCCGACCCGGGCGGCCCCTGCCGGCCGGTACGCGCTCCGAGCGGGCCCACGTGCAGGTCCCGGTGACGCTCGCCGACGGCACCGAGGTCGATCTCGACCACGGCCACGTCGCCATCGCCGCCATCACCAGTTGCACCAACACCTCGAACCCGTCGGTGATGCTGGCGGCCGGTCTCCTGGCCCGCAACGCCGTCAACCGGGGCCTGTCCCGCCAGCCGTGGGTGAAGACGTCGCTCGCCCCCGGCTCCAAGGTGAGCGTCGACTACTTCGAGCGGTCCGGGCTGCAGCCCTACCTCGACAAGCTCGGCTTCAACGTCGTCGGCTTCGGCTGCACCACCTGCATCGGCAACTCGGGTCCGCTCGATCCGGCCATCAGCGCGGCCGCCGACGAGCACGGTCTCGCCCTCACCTCGGTCCTCTCGGGCAACCGCAACTTCGAGGGCCGCATCAACCCCGACGTGCGCATGAACTACCTGGCGTCGCCGCCGCTCGTGGTGGCCTATGCCCTCGCCGGCACCATGGACATCGACCTGGGCAGCGAGCCGCTCGGCCACGACGCCGCCGGCGAGCCGGTCATGCTCGCCGACATCTGGCCCGGCCCCGACGAGGTCGCCGCCACCATCCGCGAGTTCCTGGCCCCGGAGGGCTTTGCCCAGGCCTACGCCACCGCCTTCGTCGGCGGCGAGCGCTGGCAGCGCCTGGAGACGCCCGACGGCCCCCGCTTCACGTGGGACGCAGCGTCGACGTACGTGCAACGCCCCCCCTACTTCGATGCCATGCCCGACGAGCCGGCCGCGCTCACCGACGTCGAAGGGGCCCGGGTGCTCGCCGTCCTCGGCGACTCGGTCACCACCGACCACATCTCCCCCGCCGGTGCCATCCACCCCGACAGCCCGGCCGGACGCTGGCTGGTCCACCAGGGCGTCGATCGCGCCGACTTCAACTCCTACGGCAGCCGCCGGGGCAACCACGAGGTGATGATCCGGGGCACGTTCGCCAACCGCCGCATCCGCAACCGCCTGGCCCCCGGCACCGAGGGTGGGGTCACCCTGCACCAACCGTCAGGCGACGAGCTCCCGATCTACGACGCCGCCGAGCGCTACCGCGCCGACGGCGTTCCCCTCGTCGTGCTGGCCGGCAAGGAGTACGGGTCGGGCTCGTCGCGGGACTGGGCGGCCAAGGGCACCATGCTCCTCGGCGTGCGGGCGGTGATCGCCGAGAGCTACGAGCGCATCCACCGCTCGAACCTGGTGGGCATGGGCGTGCTCCCCCTCGAGCTCACCGGCGGCGCCACCGCGGCATCGCTCGGCCTCACCGGCACCGAGGTCGTCACCATCGCCGGCATCGCGACCACCGATCCCCGTGATCTCATCGGGGCGACTCTCACCGTGCTCGCCGACAGCACGTCGTTCGAGGCGCTCGTGCGCATCGACACCCCGATGGAGGCCGCCTACTACGAGCACGGCGGCATCCTCCCCTTCGTCGTCCGCCAGCACCTGGCCCGCTGACGACGTCGCCCACGTCGGGCACGCCGTCCACGTCGGTGCGGTGCTGATCGGCCGCCCTCTACTGCCGCCAACCAAGGGCGACGACCGGAGGGTAGTTCCACCACCGTCGGGTGTCAGCCGACGAAGGTGGCGAACACCCGCTCCGCGACCACGTAGGTCGGTTCGAGGGCGGCGCTGACGTCGACGCGCACCGGCTCGGGCACGCCGGTCCCCGTGCGCAGGGCGCTGATGGCGCGCACGGTCGTCGCTCGCTCGGCCTCGGGCAGGGTGTCGAGGTCCACCAGTGCCTCACCGCCCTCGACCGGCATCAGCAACGCGACCGGGCCGCCGCCGTTGGCCACCGCCGCCCAGGCCCGGACACCGTCCAGGAAGCGCACCGCCGACTCGTCAGTGCTCACACGGGCGGCGTCGATGTAACCGGCCACCACCGCGACCTCGAGGTCGACGAGGCGCGCGTCCGCGCCGTCGGCGGGCTCGGCCGCGGCCAGCGCCCCGACGAGCGAGCCGGCGGCGGCGCCGGCGAGGCTGACCCCGCGGTCGGACATCGGGAACACCGGCACCGCCCCCACCTGCTCCCGGGCGGCGGCGAGGGTTGCCCGGGCGGCGATGTCCGCCGCCTGCTCGTCGGGACGGACGGCGTCCAGGAAGCCGGCGAAGATCTCCGAGCCGCGGCCCGAGGCGAGCGCGTCGTCGGCGATGGCCCGGCGATGGGCGGCGTACGCCTCCGCCGCCACCAGGGCGGCGTCCTCGTTGGTCCGGTCGGCGCCGGCGTCGGCGACGGCCTCGACCACGTCGCGGGCATCCTCGACGTCGAGCTCGGCGACCTGCAGGTCCGCCACCGCACCCAGTCCGCCGACCTCGACCGGTCCCTTGCCACAGGCCGCGAGGCCGGCGACGACGACGAGCAGGACGACTTGTCGTCCCGTTCGACGCCTCTGCCGTCCGGTCACCGGTCCGAATCCGAGCGGACCGTGTGGTGGATGGGCGGACGGACGTCGAGGACTGAAGCGGTGGAGCGATGAGCGGGTGGGCAGATCGTGCACGGCGCCGGACCGTATCGCCCTGGAGCGCTCGTCGCCCACCCGCCCGCACCGACCATGGACGAGCGGGCGTTTCACGCTTCGAGCGCGGTTCGGAGAAGACGTTCGAGGGCCCGGCGGCGGTGCACGACCGCGCGCATGGACACGCCGGCACCGAGGGCGGTCTGGGCCTCGAGATCGGTGACCAGGGCCAGCACCAGCGCGTAGCCAGTGAGGAGGACGGCGTCCGGGTCGTGGCGGCGCAGACGTCCGGCGTCCATCTCGGCGCCCAGCCACGTCGTGGCCCGCTCCGCCAGCGGCGAGAGGCGCTCGAGCGGGCGGACGGAGGCGGGCGGGCCGAGCCGATCGGCCTCGCGTAGGACACCGAAGAGGGCGGGACGGCGGGCACCGACCCGGAAGGCGGTGCGCACCACCGCCTCGATGCGCGGCCAACCGCCGACGTCGGCGTGGCGGGCCAGGGTGCGTTCGAGGGCGCCGGCGAGCTCGCCTCCAGCGGCGTCGAGCACCGCCCCGAGGAGCACCTCCTTGGAGCTGAACCAGTACAGGATGGTCTGCTTGGCGATGCCGAGCTCGAGGGCGAGGTCGTCGAGGGAGGTGGCGCCGTAGCCTCGGCCGCCGAAGGCGGTGGTGGCGGCAGCGAGGATGCGCTCCCTGGTCGACGGCAGCGCCACCGGCCCATCGTCGCGCGGCCGGCGCCACCTTGGCCGAGGCCGCTCGGTCGGCCGTCGTCGACATGGTCCTCGACGGTGTCGTCGCCCGGCCGGACCCATGAGCTGCGCGCCACCGTCTACCAACTGGTAGACAGGGCGTCCGTGATCCCCGAGGCCCTCGAAGGGAAGCGGCTCTTCGTCACCGGCACCACCGGCTTCCTCGGCACCGCGCTCGTCGAGCGCCTGCTCCGGTCCGTCCCCGGCTGCACCCTGGTGCTGCTGGTGCGGCCGGGCAATCGATCGGACGTGCACCGCCGCGCCCAGCGTGAGATCTTCGCCAACGACGCCTTCGACCGCCTCCGCGAATCGGTCGGGGGCAAGGCCGGTCTCAAGGCGCTCACCGACGCCCGCGTGCAGGTGGTGGCGGGCGACGTCAGCCGCGACGGCCTCGGCCTCGACGATGCCGGACGGGCCGCCCTGGCGTCGTGCGACGTCGTCATCCACTCGGCCGCCGCGGTGTCGTTCGACTCGCCCCTCGACAGCGCGGTCGAGGTCAACTTGCTCGGGCCCTCCCGCATCGCCCACGCGCTGCAGGCGCTCGACGTCGCCCCGCACCTGGTGGCGGTGTCGACCTGCTACGTGGCCGGCAACCGTCGCGGCGCCGCACCCGAGGCCCTGCTGTCGTCGCAGCGGTTCTCGATCGAGGTCGACTGGCGGGCCGAGGTGGCCGCTGCCCGCCGAGCCCGCGCCGACGAGGACGCAACCAGTCGCACGCCCGAGTCGCTGCGCCGCTTCGCCAAGGAGGCCCGGGGTGAGCTCGGCGCCGCCGGCTCGCCGCTGCTCGCCGAGAAGTGCGAGCACCTCCGGCGGCGGTGGGTGATCGACCGGATGATCGCCGCCGGGCGGGCCCGGGCCGCCGCGCTTGGCTGGCCCGACGCCTACGCCTACACCAAGGCCCTCGGCGAGCAGGCCCTCACCGAGGAGAAGGGCGACATCCCCGTCTCCATCGTGCGGCCCTCGATCATCGAGTCGGCCCTGGCCGAGCCCCGCCCGGGTTGGATCCGGGGGTTCCGGATGGCCGAGCCGGTGATCATCAGCTACGCCCGCGGCCTGCTGAAGGAGTTCCCGGGCGTGCCCGAAGGCGTGGTCGACGTCATCCCCGTCGATCTCGTGGTCGCCGCCTGCATCGCCGTCGCCGCTCGCGGTCCCGTGCCCGGCCAGGGACCGACCGACCCGCCCGACATCACCCAGGTGGCCTCGGGGGGCGCCAACGCGTTGCGCTACCGGCGTCTCGTCGACCTCACCTTCGACTACTTCACCGAGCACCCGGTCTACGACCGCGAGGGCGCGCCCATCGTGGTGCCCCGCTGGTCGTTCCCCGGCCGGGGCAAGGTGCAGGCCCAGCTCTCCAAGCAGTCGAGCGTGCTCACCCGCACCGAGAAGGCGTTGCGGCTGCTGCCCCTGCGGGGGCGCCAGGCGGAGTGGTCGGCGTCCATCGAAGAGCGACGGGAGGAGGTCGACCGGGCCCTCTCCTACGTCGAGCTCTACGGCCTCTACACCGAGTGCGAGGCCGTATACGGCGTCGACAACCTGCTCGAGCTGTCGGCCTCGCTCACCGACGCCGACCGCGACGCCTTCTGCTTCGACCCCCGGGTCATCGACTGGGACCACTACGTCACCGGCGTCCACCTGCCCTCGGTGGTACAGCACGCCCGGGTGCGCACCACGCCGGGCAAGAACACGAGCGAGGCGCGCGAGAGCCGATTGCGGCGCCAGGTGCTCGACCCCGCCCGCCAGGTCGCCGCCTTCGACCTCGAGAACACCCTGATCGCGTCGAACGTGGTCGCCTCCTACGCGTGGTTGGCCACCCGCCGCCTCGGGTGGGACGACCGGGCCCGCTTCGTGGCCCGGACCCTGGCCGAGGCCCCCCGGCTGTGGTCGATGGACGCCAAGGACCGCACCGACTTCCTGCGCCACTTCTACCGGCGCTACGACGGCGCCCCGGTCGACGCCCTCGCCGACGACGCCCGGGAACTGCTCGCCGATCACCTGCTGCTCAAGGCGTTCCCCGCCGGACTGCGCCGGGTCCGTGAGCACCGGGCCCTCGGGCACCACACCGTGCTCATCACCGGTGCGCTGAGCATCGTCATCGACCCCATCCGAGCGCTCTTCGACGACGTCGTGTGCGCCGAGATGACGGCGCGGCCCGATGACGACGGTGTCATGCGCTGGAACGGCGAGCTGACCGGCGTGCCGCCCACCGGCGAGAGCCGGGCCCAGGCCCTCTTCGACTACTGCGACGCCGGCGGCTACGACCCCGGTGAGTGCGTGGCCTACGCCGACTCGACCTCCGACCTGCCCTTCCTCGAGGCAGTCGGCTTCCCGGTGGCGGTCAATCCCGAGACCCGTCTGGCCGCCCTCGCCCGCAAGCGGGGGTGGCTCACCGAGCACTGGGAGCAGGCCGCCGGCGCCCCCAAGCGCGCCCTGCCCATCGCGCCGGGCCGACCGGCGTCGCTGGTCGCCCGCACGGCGCAGGGGCTGCGCCGGTGAAGGCCCTGGTGTTCCGCCGCAAGCCGGTCCGCTTCGCCGCCGCCGTGGTGGCCGGCCGGCTCGCCCCCGGCCGGGGCGCCGGCGTCGGCCCCCTGTCGCTCGACGACGTCGACGTGCCCGACCTCCCGGGCCCCGACTGGGTGCGGGTCCGGCCCCGCCTCGCCGGCATCTGCGGCAGCGACCTCGCCACCGTCGACGGCTCCTCCAGCCGCTGGTTCGAGGACATCGTCTCGTTCCCGTTCGTGCCCGGTCACGAGGTGGTGGGCGACACCGACGACGGCCGCCGCGTGGTGGTGGTGCCCATCCTCACCTGCGCCGTGCGCGGCATCGACCCGCCGTGTTCACGGTGCGCCGCCGGGCGGCCCAACCACTGCGAGCGGGTGGCCTTCGGCTGCATCGAGGCGGGCCTGCAGACCGGCTTCTGCGCCTCCACCGGTGGGGGGTGGTCGACGCTGCTGGTGGCCCATGCCCGCCAGCTCGTCGAGGTACCCGAAGCCCTCCCGGACGAGAGCGCCGTCCTCGTCGAGCCGATGGCCTGCGCCGTGCACGCGGCGCGCCAGGTCACCGGGGCCGGCGACGTCGCCGTGATCGGCGCCGGCACCCTCGGTCTGCTCACCGTCGCCGCCCTGCGCCGCCTCGCCCCACCCGCGGGATCGCTCATCGTCACCGCCAAGCACCCCCACCAGCGCCGCCTCGCCCGCGAGCTGGGTGCCGACGTCGTCGCCGAACCGGCCCGGCTCGCCGGTCACGTGCGGGCCGCCACCGGCTCGTGGGTCTACGGCGATGCCGAGCTCGACGGCGGGCTCGGCACCGGGACGCCGACCGGGCGCCTCACCGGCGGCGCCGCCGAGGTGGTCGACTGCGTGGGCAACGAGGCGTCGCTCACCCAGGCCCTCGAGGTGGTCGCCCCCGGCGGCACCGTGCACGTGGTCGGCATGCCCGCCACCACCACCCTCGACCTCACCCCCCTGTGGTACCGCGAGGTCGCCCTGCGCGGCTGCTACGCCTACGACCCCGACGACTTCGTCACCGCCATCGAGCTCGTGGCCGACCTCGACCTCGGTCGACTGGTCTCGGCCACCTACCCGCTGTCGCGCTACCGCGACGCCATCGCCCACGCCGCCGAAGCCGGCCGCCGCGGTGCGGTCAAGATCGCCTTCGACCTGCGCGCCGAGAAGGAACGCACCCGCCTGTGACCCCCCCGACCCCCACCCCGATCGTTCTGGCGGCAGTTGTCCGAGTCATCACTCGGATTGCTGCCGCCAGTTCGAGATAGGAGCCCCGTGCCCCGCCCCGGGTTCGTCCTCGACGTCGACCGCTCGACCCCGCCCATCCTGTTCTGGAACGGCGAGGGGCTCCGCCTGGAGCGCCTCCCGGCCGAGCGCAGCCGGGTCATCTACGCCCCCGAGCCGGTCGACGCCCTGCGCGACCCCGACGCCGCCGTGCGCAAGGCGCTGCTGGAGCCGATGGACAGCGACCCGCTGCCCGACCGGCTGCAGGCGGGCATGCGCCTCACCATCGCCTTTGACGACATCAGCCTCCCCCTGCCGCCCATGCGACGGCCCGACAACCGCCAGCGCATCATCGAAGCCGTATTGGACTTGGCCGCGGCGGCCGGGGTCGACGACGTCCACCTCATCGCCGCCCTCGCCCTGCACCGGCGCATGACCGAGGACGAACTGCGCCACGCGGTGGGCGACCGGGTCTACGACGCCTTCGCCCCACGCGGGCTGCTCTACAACCACGACGCCGAGGACCCCGACGGGATGGTCGAGATCGGCGCCACCCCCCACGGCGAGGTCGTGCGCATGAACAAGCGGGCGGCCGAGTCCGACCTGCTCGTCTACGTGAACATCAACCTGGTGGCCATGGACGGCGGCTGGAAGTCCACCGCCACCGGGCTGGCGGACTACCGGAGCCTCCGCCACCACCACAACGTCAAGACCATGCAGGCGTCGAAGAGCTTCATGGACCAGCACAAGAGCGAGCTGCACAGCTCCAACTGGCGCATGGGCGAGGTCCTGAAGGCGAACGGTCCCCCGATCTTCCAGATCGAGTCGACGCTGAACACCGACACCTTCCCGGCGCCCTTCGAGTTCCTCACCAAGCGCGAGTGGGAGTGGTCGGCTCGCGACCGGGGGCTCTACCTGGGCACCGCCAAGGGCCTGGCCGCGCTGCCGGGCCGCACCAACCGCCGCATCCTGCACGGCATCCGCTCACCGCACGCCATGACCTCGGTGCAGGCGGGCGACGTCGACGCCGTGCACGCCCGCACCACCGAGATCGTCTACCGCCAGCAGCTGGTGGCGGTCGAGGGCCAGACCGACGTGCTCACCCTCGGCCTGCCCTACATCGGGCCCTACAACGTCAACTCGATCCTCAACCCGGTGCTGGTCATGTGCCTGGGGCTCGGCTACTTCTTCAACCTCTACCGGGGCAAGCCGCTGGTGCGCCCCGGCGGCGTCCTGATCATGACCCACCCCACGCGCTGCGAGTTCCACCCGGTGCACCACCCGAGCTACATCGACTTCTTCGAGCAGGTCCTGGCCGACACCACCGACCCGGTCGAGGTCGAGGCCCGCTTCGAGAAGCAGTTCGCCGAGGACGAGTGGTACCGCCACCTCTACCGCACGAGCTACGCCTACCACGGCGTCCACCCGTTCTACATGTGGTACTGGGGCGCCCACGCCCTCGACCACCTCGGCGGCGGCAGCCACGTCATCATCGTCGGCGGCGAGCCCCGCAGCGTGCGCCGCCTCGGGTTCCGGCCGGCCTCGACCATGACCGACGCCCTCGAGATGGCGAGCGACCACGTGGGACGCGAGCCGACCATCACCCACTTCCACACGCCGCCGTTGATGATGGCCGATGTCAGCTGAACGCCCGTCCCGCCGGAGCCGGCGATGAGGCTGTCCGCCGGCCCGGTCCGGACCGCCCTCGAACGGCTGCGCCCGGCGCGCGCCATCGGACGTCTGGAGTTCCCCTACCGCGCCCCGACCGTGCCTGCCGGCGTTGGCCTGCCGTCCGTACGCTCGACCGTCGGCGCCGACTACGACACCGACTGGGCCCGGAGGTTCCCGGCGCGCTGGACCCGGACGGTGTTGCTCGAGACCGTCGTGCGCGGGACGGTGCGCGCGCTCGCCCGGCCCGAGGTCCGCGGTCTCGACCGCCTCGACGACCTCCGCCGCCGGGCCGAGTCCGACGATGGCGTCGCCTCCGTCATCTTCGCGGCCAACCACCACAGCCACCTCGACTCCGCCGTCCTGCTGAGCTCGCTGCCCGAGCCGTGGCGCTACAAGGTGTTCGTGGGGGCGGCCGCCGACTACTTCTTCACCAACAAGGTGACCAGCGCCGCCTCGGCCCTCGCCCTGAACGCCATCCCCATCGAGCGCTCGAAGGTGGCCCGCCGCTCCGCCGGCCAGGCGGAGGCACTGCTGCGCGAGGGGTGGAGCCTGGTGATCTTCCCCGAGGGCGGTCGCAGCCCCGACGGCTGGGGCCAGGACCACAAGGGCGGCGCCGCCTGGCTGGCGACGCGTGCCGACGTGGCCGTTGTCCCCGTGCACATCGAGGGGACCGGCGCCATCCTGGCCAAGGGCGACAAGCGGCCCTCCCCCGGGCGGTCGACGGTCACGTTCGGGGCGCCGCTGCGAGGTGACGCCGGCGAGGACGGCCGGGCGCTGGCCGTGCGCATCGAGCGATCCATCGCCGCCCTCGCCGACGAGTCCGGGAGCGACTGGTACACGGCCCGCCTGCGGGCCCATCGCGACGAGACCCCCGCCCTCACCGGCCCCACCGGCGGCTCGTGGCGGAGGGCCTGGGCGAGGGGGGCCCGCCGCCGCGGTCGTGCCTCGGCATCGGCGGGGCTCACCCCCCGCTGGCCCGACCTCGGCTGAGGTGGGCTGATGGCGGGGTTCGGCTACGTCGCCGCCCTGGTGCTGGCCCTCGCTTTCGTGCGGGCCGGGGTGGCGAAGGTGCTCGCTCCCGGGCCGACCCGCACGTCGTTCGTCGCCCTCGGCGTCCCTGCCCCCGATGCCGCCGCCCGGGTGGTGCCGGCCGTCGAGGTGGCCCTCGGCGTCGCCCTCGTCGCCGTCCCGCCCGTGGGCGCCGCCGTCGCCCTCGCCCTCCTCGCCTTCTTCACCACGTTCCTGGCCGGCCGCCTCCGGGCCGGGGTGCGGGCGCCATGCGGCTGCTTCGGGGCGGCGTCGTCGGCCGAGTTGTCCGGCCTCGACCTCGTGCGCAACGCGCTGCTCGGCGCGCTCGCCCTGGCCGCTCTCGCCGCCGACCGGCCCGTCGTCCCCCGCCCCGGCCACGTCGTCCTCGTGGTGGCGACCACCCTCCTCGGCGCCTCCGGCCTGGCCCTGATCCGCAACCGGCGCAGTGCGCCGGACGAAGGTGGCTGACAGGCACCGAAGAACCTGCAAGAGTGGCGCGATGAGCGACCTCCCTCCCCCGCCCCCGCCCGGCAACTCCGGCGACGGCTACCAGCAGCAGGGTTACGGCTACGGCTACGGGCCGCCGGTGCAGAAGAACCACGGCCTCGCCGTCGCCGCCCTCGTGTGCGGCCTGGTGGGCATCTTGTTGGCCAACCTCATCCTCGGCCCGCTCGCCCTCATCTTCGGCCTCGTCTCGCTCAGCAAGATCAGCAGCTCGAACGGGGCGCTGAAGGGCCGGGGGATGGCCATCACCGGCGTGGTGCTGGGACCGATCGACTTCGTCATCGGCATCATCGCCTTTCAGAGCTTCACCGGCTCGTTCTGAGTTCTCATCTCAGTTGTCGGTTCCGGGTCGGTGATGCTGCTATCGAGCGTCGTCCCCGTCCGACGGCACCCGCCCCGATGGATAGGTCCGGGCGAGCTCCTCCGGCGTCGGATGGCGCGGTTCCCGGGCCGCCGCCGGCAGCAGGTCGACGATGGCGCTCATGATGCGCTCGGTGGCGGCGGCGAGCGAGCCGGGGTCGAGATCCTCCACCGGCGCGCCCACCCGCACCCGTACCGTCGGCGGGTCGAGCACGTTCCACACGTGGGGGACCTTCGACGAGCGGGGCCACACCGCCTCGGTGCCCCACAGGCCGACCGGGACGACAGGGGCACCGGTCATGGCCGCCAGGCGGGCGGCGCCCCAGCGGGCGGTGGGCCGCGGGTCGAAGAAGGCGGGCCCCCGGGGGATGGTGCCCTGGGGCAGGATCGCCACCATCTGGCCGGCGTCGAGGGCGTCGGCCGCCTTGCGCAGGGGCTCGTCGCTCCCCGACCCCCGCTCGACGCGGATGCCGCCCATCGCCCGCGCCACCGGGCCCACCACGGGAGCGTCGAACACCTCGGCCTTGCCCAGGAAGCGCACCGGGCGCCCGACCTTGGCGAAGAGGATGCCGAGCGCCACCGGATCGAAGTAGCTGCGATGGTTGGCGACGACGATGGTCGGGCCGGCGAGGGGCACGGCGTCGACACCGTCGACGTCGAAGCGGGCGTAGGGCACCAGTTCGGCCCGCCCGACCAGGAAGGCGAGTTGCTGGGGTTCGACGCCGAGCACCGGCAGCTTGGGGACACCCTCGGGTACGTCGAGGTGCAGCACCGGCCAGCGCCGGAGCAGGGCGGCGGCGAGCAGCCGGGCATCGGGGTTCACCGCGCTCGGGTGGGCGACGGCTGACAGGAGCGGCAGATCGAACCGCGAGTCGGAGTACGCCCAGCTGGCCTCGACATCCACGTCGTGCTCGGCGGCCCACGTCCGCACCGCCCGCAGCTTGCCGGCGCCCCAGACGAACTCACCGGCGATGGTGCCGTCGTAGCTCCCGTCGTCACGCTCGCCGTAGCGGGTGGCGATGACGTCGTCGAAACCGATGCGCATGGCGAAGGGCCGCACGACGTCATCGGGGGTGGTGGTGGCCAGCACCACCGGGCGCCCCGCCGCTTTGTGGGCGGCGATGATCGGGGCGGCGAAGGGTTGCACCGCCGCCACCAGCGCGTCGGCGGCCAACTCACCTGCCTGCTGGGCGGTGGCCCGGGGCCACCCCCCGGTGAAGCGGGCGGCGTTGCGGGTGGCGAGCATCGACAGGCGCGTCTCGCCGAACAGGTCGAAGAAGCGGTAGAAGAGCGCCTCGCCGGGGAGGTTGCGCTCCTGGAGCAGCCCCACCTCCTGCAGCGCACGAGCGATCACCGGCGCCGACCCGCCCCGCAGGAGCGTCCGGTCGAGATCGAAGAACGCCGCGGCCCCTCCCATCCCGGCGAACCTACAAGGTGCTCAAGCCACCCCGCCGCGCCGGAGCCGACCGGACAAGATGAAGGGACCGGCCTGGGGAGGCCGGTCCCTTCGAAGCCGTGAGCGCGGCGGGGGGCAACACGCTCCGGCACCGGTGGGGTTCGAGGGGGGATTCGAAGCGCGCCACCGGTTCGCCCCCTATTCAAGCGCATGGCGCCCTATCTGTCCAACAGTTATACGTGATACATGCCATCATGGGCAGCGATGGACCTCCGCCAGCTGGCTGCCCTCGTGGCGATCGCCGATCACGGGGGGTTCTCCGCCGCCGCCCGCGCCCTGCACACCGTGCAGTCCAACGTGTCGACCCACGTCGCCCGCCTCGAACGCGAGCTGGGGGTGACCCTGGTCGACCGGTCGTCGGGCACGACCACCCCGGAGGGCGAGGCGGTCGTCAGCCGGGCTCGGCGCATCCAGGTCGAGCTCGACGCCCTCGTCGCCGACGTCGCCTCCGTCCACTGGGAGGTGTCCGGTACGGCCCGCATCGGCATCATCGGCACCACCGCCCGCTGGCTCACCCCCCGGTTGCTCGAGTCCATGGCCGACAGCTATCCGGGCGTCCACGTGGTGGTGGTCGACGCCACCACCACGTCGCTGCTCCCCCAGCTCGACGCCGGGCGCCTCGATCTCGCAGTGGTGGCCCTCCCCCTCGCCGAACCCGACATCGAGGCGTCGCCGCTGTTCGCCGAGGATCTCGTGGTGGTGGCGCCCCGGGACCACGAGCTGGCCGGGCGGACATCGCTCACCGTCACCGAGCTCGCCGAGCACGAGCTCCTGCTCGAACCCCCGGGCACCGCCTTCCGCGACGACCTCGACCGCCAGGCTCGCGCCGCCGGCGTCGAGCTGCGCTCCAAGGCCGAGGTCGACGGCATGCGCCTGCTCGCCACCCTCGCCATCGAGGGCTTCGGCGCCGCCATCCTGCCCGCGTCGGCAACCCCCCGTTGGTACGGCGGCGAGTTCAGCCGGGTGGCGGTCACCGGGGTGACGGGCCGCTCGGTGGGCATCGCCCGCCGGCGCCGGGGCATGCCCTCGGCCCCCGCCCGTGCCCTGCGCGAGGTGTTGTTGCGGGTCGTCGCCGAGCAGGCGCCGCTCCAACCCGGCATCCACCTCCCGCCGACCGGCTCGTCGACGCGTCGGGCACCGGTACGCTCGTGACCAGTGCCTGACTCGATCACCATCACCGACAACCGCACCGGCGAGTCGGTCGAGGTGCCGATCGTCGACGGCGGCGTCGATGCCACCTCCTGGCGCAAGCTCCTGCCGAACACCTGGTTCTACGACCCCGGTTTCATGACCACGGCGAGCTGCACCTCGGCCATCACCGAGCTCGACGGCGAGCACGGCATCCTCCGTTACCGGGGCTACCCGATCGAGCAACTGGCCGAGCACTCGACCTACCTCGAGGTGGCCTACCTCCTGGTCCACGGCGAGCTCCCGACCGCCGAGCAGCACGAGGCGTGGGTCCACGACGTCACCTACCACACGTTCATCCACGAGAACATGCGCAAGCGGTTCATGGAGGGGTTCCACCACGACGCCCACCCGATGGGGATGTTGGTCTCGAGCCTGGCCGCCCTGTCGACGTTCTATGGCGAGGCCAAGGACATCGACGACCCCGTCAACCGCCAGAAGCAGACCGTCCGGCTCATCGCCAAGATGCCGACGATCGCCGCCTGCGCCTACCGCTTCAGTGTCGGCATGCCCTTCGTCTGGCCCGACAACACCAAGGGCTTCGCCGAGAACTTCCTCAAGATGATGTTCGAACCCCTCCAGCACGTGCCGTGGCAGGACCCGACCCTGGCCCGCGCCCTCGAGGTGCTCTTCATCCTCCACGCCGACCACGAGCAGAACTGCTCGACCACGGTCATGCGGGCCGTCGGCTCGTCGAACACCGACCCCTACACGGCGGCGGCGGCCGCCGCCGCCGCCCTCTACGGCCCGCGCCATGGCGGCGCCAACGAAGCCGTGCTCACGATGCTCCACGAGATCGGTTCGATCGACAACGTCGAAGCGTTCGTGAAGAGCGTCAAGGAGGGCACCGGTGGTCGGCTCCAGGGCTTCGGTCACCGGGTCTACAAGAACTACGACCCCCGGGCCCGCATCGTCAAGCAGACGGCCGACGACGTCTTCGCCGTCACCGGCAAGAACCCGCTCCTCGACATCGCCCTGAAGCTCGAGGAGGTGGCGTTGGCCGACGACTACTTCGTCAGCCGCAAGCTCTACCCCAACGTCGACTTCTACTCCGGGCTGATCTATCAGGCCATGGGCTTCCCCACCGAGATGTTCACCGTCCTCTTCGCCATCCCCCGCATGTCGGGCTGGCTGGCCCACTGGCACGAGCTCGTCGAGCAGGGCTCCAAGATCGCCCGCCCCCGCCAGCTCTACAGCGGCGAACCCGAGCGCCAGTACGTCCCCGCGGGTGAGCGGGGCTAGCGCCCCGGCTGCGCCATGTTCGCGGTGACGGTGGTCGACGGGCGGGCGGCGTGGCAGGAGCACCC